>JBOFCW010000135.1:0-5922 GCA_051646395.1 Bacteroidales bacterium | reverse complement strand
ATTACTTTTTAAAAGAACATGGTTTACGACCAAATACGATACAAGGATTAATTGTTGGACTGCAGGGACTATGCAAAAAAGCAGGAACATATGGATTCAAAGTTTCTGGAGATTACGATGAATTTCATTCTTCAGGGGAAAAGACATCCGAAATCGCACTATCCATGAATGATGTCACGCGTATATTTTATTTTGATAAGCTAACAAAAAAACAAAAGGAAATAAGAGATCTGTTTATAGTCGGCTGCATGACCGGATTGCGTTACTCTGATTATTCGAGACTATCACTTGAATACATACACGAAGGAATTATCACCATTCGAACAAAGAAAACAGGAACTGTTGTATATATACCCGTACATCCATATGTTCAAGATATTTTAAATCGAAATGAAGGTAAAATTCCAGCTGTTGGTAAATCGATATCTTATTTTAATCGATATATAAAATTAATCTGCGAGAAAGTAGGGATGACTGAAGTAATACCTAAAGTACGTGTTATAGGCTTCGACTCAGTAAAAGAAGAAAAAAGAAAATGTGATATGATAGGATCGCACACTGCGCGCCGGAGCTTTGCAACAATAATGTATAATTCCGGAAAATTCACTGCGGCACAAATCATGCTAATAACCGGACATTCTAGTGAGAAAAGTTTTTTTCGATACATCCGAATAAACCCTGAAGATAATGCAAGAGCAATAGCTGCAACCATGAAGTCCCTGATGTAATATGTCCTGAATATTATCGTATTCTTTGTATATTTTTGAAGCGGACGATAATCTCTCTCATAAACTTACAAAAACCTATTTATGAGAAAATTTTCAAGAACTCCTATCACCTATTATGGTGGAAAACAGAAATTGGTACCTACTATTACGGAGATGATTCCGGAACATAAATTATATTGCGAACCATTCAGCGGTGGTGCAGCTGTATTTTTTGCAAAAGATCCATCAGCTATAGAAGTACTCAATGACACAAATAAGGAACTGATAAACTTTTACAAAGTACTGAAATCCGAACCGAATGCATTAATTGAGAAGGTTAATGCAACATTATATAGTAGATCTACGTTTAATGATGCATGGACGATATACAACAACTCGCATCTTTTTGATCCTATTGATCGAGCCTGTGCATTATGGACTCTTTCTATGCAAGGGTTTTCAGGACAACTGTCAGCATCATGGGGATATGATCGAAAAAACGGTAGTAGTGTTAAGCGAATGTTTAATCGAAAAGATGAACTTATCTATGCAGGAGAAAGGCTTAAGAATGTACAAATAGAGTGTACTGATGCCACTCGAATAATCGAGAGCAGGGATTCTGACTCATCATTTTTCTATGTTGATCCACCCTATTTTAATTCGGATTGTGGTCATTACGACGGCTACACGGAGGACGACTTCAGAATCCTATTGGAGACGCTTTCGAAAATAAAGGGTAAATTCATTTTAAGCAGCTATCCATCGGATATTCTGCAGGAATATATAAGGAAGTATGGGTGGCCAACAATCAAAAAAGAAATGAGGCTTGATGCAGGCAAAGGTTCCAGAAAGAAGATTGAAGTAATAACTGCAAACTTCCAGATATAAGAAAAGGAAGCTGTATAAAGCTTCCTTTTATATAAATAACGGGTGAACGAGTGTTTTATTTGACGATTAACCTCTCTCGCCCTTAGCCGCTGCTAAGGGATGTTCACCCGTTTATTTTTCTATACAGGCAGAGGTAAATCGTCTCTGCAAAGATATAGTTTTTATCTTATTTAAAAAGACTTGAATTTTTTCAATGAGTCCTGTGCCTTTAAACAAGATTGAGGCGTATATACATTTGTCATTTCAATCGAATGATGCCTAGCTTGATCTCTTACTGTTAGAGGATCAATATTACTCTTCAACATATTCGTTATTCCAGTATCTTTTAGAGAATAAAAAACATATTGATCAGGAAATGATAAAGCTGATTTTACCATCTTAGTCCAATATTCTCGAAATTGACGACAATCACAATGCTTTTCACCCGGTTCAAATTTTGAAGAAAAAATATAATATGATCCAGGACTATCAAAAAGTTTTAAATCAATCATGAGGTTTATGATTTTTTCCGGCAATGTAACTACGGCATTTTTGTCATTCTTTGCAAAATCCTCATGTATAAAAATTGTCTGCTCCTTAAGATTAATATGCTTGATCTGTAGATAGCTAAGCTCTTTCGGTCGTATACAACAGTAATACACAAGATAAGAGGCCAAAAGAAAGTATTTGTTTTCCTGCTCTAAAAATTCAACTAATCGCACCATATCATCTGCTTCTATTACCGTGCGTTTCTTTTTCCGGGCCTTTTTTCCAAAAGATTTTATACCATCATCAGGTCTTGTGCTCATATATCCTTTCTCGCAAAAAAAAGTAATCAATTTTCGGCAAAAGGCTAAATGATTATCTCTTGTTCGTGGAGTCACGTTTTTTTCCATATACATGAAATCCAAGAAATCATTAATAAATTCTTTATTAAACTGATATACGTAGGTTATAGGAACTTTCTTACGCAAATTATATTTAATAATCACATTCAAGTGGGAATAAAAAGTCTTATAACTGTCAATTTCGATTAATCCATCATTAAGCATTTTCAATTGACTTTTTTTGAATTTATCGCATGCGTCATCCCATGAAATCATTTCCGATCCTGATATAACTTCAATCCATGGATTCCATCCTTTTTCCAACTTGCATGTAAGGTTATAAATAATATCCTTGGCACGCTTACGCCGTTGTGTGATGGATTTAATAAAATTGATTTTGATTTTCTTTCTCTTCAACTTACCTGTAATCGGGTCATAGGCATAAAAACCGATATACCATTCTTTGCCTGTGTAAAGTTCTGGAAGTGTGTAGCTGATAGCTTGCTGAATAATAGAGGTTGACGTAGATTTATGATACATTTTTTTTACATTCTTTAGTTTGATCCCTGTCAAAAAAGAATGTAAAACATTATCAATAAAATAATAAGAGGCACGGAAGGAGGGGCTCGAACCCCCGACACCCGGTTTTGGAGACCGGTGCTCTACCAACTGAGCTACTTCCGTGTATGCTTTTGTAAACTGTCCCGAGATTGTCCCGGTATTTTTTAGCAACGTTGCGTAAATCGCTAAAAACCAACAACTTTCTTAGCACGGGTTGAGAGACTCGAACTCCCGACACCTGGTTTTGGAGACCAGTGCTCTACCAACTGAGCTAAACCCGTTTGATGATGACAAAAGTAGTATGTTTTTATTAATGTGCAAGCATACATCAAAGAAAATTATATCACACAAAACCAACCCACACCCCGAAAAACATATAAACAAACAGTAATATATTAAACTACAAAAGAATAGCCAATCATTAGCCAAATGTTAAAAATTCATCTTTCGAATTATTTTTTTCTTTATAGAATTTAAGCAAACAAGATGATTAAAAAATTTATCTTTGCCGCACACAAAATAATTCGATTGAATAGTATCCCATGAATAAATTCCGTAAAAATATGTCATTGTTACTCCTGCTTGGTTTATTTGCAGGATACCTGACTTGTATTTTCGGATTTACACATGTTCATATTATAGATGGAGTGCGCATCGTTCACTCCCATCCTTACTCGGCCGACCACGAACAAAAATCACACACCAGTGCCGAATTAGTTCTTCTGGCCGATATCTCTAATTTTATCTCAACCTCACCGGCAGTTGTCAATTTCGACTTCACGCCGCATCTTACCTCAACCGGCAAACTGGCTCAGGTACTTCCCCTCGAAGTTCCAGCCTCATTCTCTTTGCCGTTCTTTCTTCGGGGACCTCCGGTTTTATAAATACCTTTTTTACATCTTGTTGCACAAGGTGTATGAATCATTTTTTCTTATTAAACTACACTTTGTCCGGGTTCGCATATTCGGAAAGGGTGTTTCATGTATTTATAAATCGATTATATCCAAATGAAATCGCCATAACTCACCTAAAGCTGAGATACCCAATAAAAGGTATATAATGGCGCATTTGACCTTGGTGTTAAAAATTTAATTATATCCAAATGAAATATAATTTACTCATGTGGTTGCTGGGATTCGTATGTCTTTCAGCAACCGCCAACAGCGGCGTTATATCCGGTAATGTTAAGGATAAAAACACCGGAGAACCACTATCCTACCTGAATGTAATTTTAAAAGATATGTCCGCCTCGGGCAACCATCATCACCACGATGCTGGCACAATGACCGGCGATAAAGGGGAATTTCGGTTCGAATCTCTCTGCGACGGGAACTACAAACTGCGTGTACAAGGTGTCGGATTTATCGGTCAGGAAGAGCAAATAACCATTAGCGGCGGGAAAGCGATAAATATCGATTTTCAATTGGAAGAACAAGTTTTTACGACTTCGGAAGTTGTAGTTTCTGCTAATCGCAACGAAACAAGTCGCAAACTGGCTCCGGTTGTAGTGAATGTACTCAGTGGAAAGATGCTTGAAACAGTCAACTCCTGTGATTTGGCTCAGGGACTCAATTATCAATCCGGTCTCCGGGTAGAAAATAATTGTCAGAATTGTGGATTTCCCCAAGTTCGCATCAATGGCCTCGACGGACCCTACTCTCAAATTCTGATTAATTCACGTCCGGTATTGAGTGCTCTTAGCGGTGTTTATGCACTTGAACAGATTCCAGCCAACATGATTGATCGTGTCGAAGTGATCCGGGGCGGCGGTTCGGCTCTCTTCGGTTCGAATGCCGTTGGCGGAACAATCAATATTCTGACCAAAGACCCTGTGAGCAACTCCTTTCAGGTAAATAGTTCATTGAGTAATATAGCTGGTAAGGGGTATCAGACCACCGTTTCGGCCAATGCATCCCTGGTAGGCGCCGACAATAAATACGGAATCGCATTGTATCAGGCATTTCGTGACAGACATGGCATCGATCTGGATGGAGACGGATATACGGAAATCGGAAAACTAAATACCCGGAATTTCGGTTTGAGAAGCTACATCCGACCAACAAACATGAGCCGTATTTCCGTCGATTTCCAAACAACACAGGAATTCCGACGTGGAGGAAATCTCCTTGATCTGCCTCCTCACGAAGCGAATATCTGTGAACAAACAGACCATAATATCAATGGCGGAGGTATCACCTACGATCTGCATTTCGACGATTACAATCATAAACTATCTGTCTACGGTTCTGCTCAGCACATAAACCGTAAAAGCTATTATGGAGCCGGCATGGATCCTTATGCTTATGGTAAAACAACCGATCTTACCTATGTTGTTGGAGCCATGGGGGTAAATAAACTTTCCCGTTTATTATTTTCGCCGGCAACGCTGACCTATGGTGCGGAGTATCAAAGCAACGAACTCAATGATCGTCAGTTGATGGCTGAAGAGGGAGAAGAGCCGAATAAATTACACCAACGTGTACATATCGGAGGCGGATTCTTTCAGAGCGAATGGACAGGTCGTTATTTAAGCCTGCTAACAGGTGTCCGGATGGACAAACACAACCTGATCGATAAACTGATTGTAAGCCCGCGCATCAACCTGTTGTACAAACCGAGCGATGCCATCCAGGGCCGTCTGACGTTCTCATCCGGATTCCGCGCACCCCAGGCCTTCGATGAGGATCTGCATGTTGCTGCCGTTGGCGGAGAAAAACAAAAGATTGTTTTATCAGACAACCTCAAAGAGGAACGTTCATACAGTTATAGCGGATCAGTCGATCTGTATAAGAACATCGGCAAATGGCAGTTGAATCTGCTTTCCGAACTTTTCTATACACAATTAAAAGATGTGTTTGTTCTCGAACCGTTGGCTGAAAATCCGGATGGATTTCAGATTCTGGAAAGACGTAACGGAAAGGGAGCTCATGTTTATGGTATCAATTTCGACGGAAAAGCAG
>JBOFCW010000127.1:0-5781 GCA_051646395.1 Bacteroidales bacterium | reverse complement strand
CCGGCTTGTATGGAAAATATTCGATCATTTTCTCTGTGACTTGCAATTCGCTTATCCCAGCCAAACCGAATACATCTGGCTCCATAACTTTTTTGTATTGAGAAGTATCATCCTTGTTTGCTGCTACGTAAACAGCAAGCGTATGTCGTTTTTCCAATCCGGCAAAACGAAGATTAGGTAATTCGAATGGCGCGTTATTGTGCAGAATCAGTTCGTATTTTCCCTTTGGTAATGCGAATTCAATGCAATGCGGATTCGGAAAAGGCTGAAATGCCTTGAATAAGTAACCATCCTCGCGATATACGTACATAGTAGCTCCATTGAGGTTGCAGTCGATTTCAGACCAATCGATGTTGAGCCGGATGTGACAATTCATATCTGTCGAATAATATAAATCATCAAAACAGCAAGCTTGAAGTATTATTGCTAAAAACAGGCTCGAATGTGGTTTCAAAAAATTGTATCGCATCCTATTTTCGTTATTGTGTTTTTTTTCCGTTGATCAGCCAAACTAATGAAACCGAAAGGCGAGTGAGACTGGGCAGGTTTATGTAAAATTTTTTCCATGGATATCGGACGACTTTTATATCGTCATATATCGTGTCATAAGCCATATCGTATTTATTATAGTCGCTTCGGATGTATCCGACTCCGACAGAATACTCCATTCGAAGATTTTTTCCGATGGGATGAGCATATCCGGTACCCATACTAATGTTTAATACATGCCCTTGGACACCCTTTTTCGAGAAAGGCTGCAAATCATATTTGCCGTATCCCCCATAAAGGTCACAAAACCATCCGCTCATTATCTGTTGGTGATTACGGTTACCCATCCAGTATTTGAAATCGACCTGTCCGTAGAGCAGATTGAAGGTGAAATCTGAGTCAGGATATTTCCAGAACGGAAATAACCATTGACCCGCTATGGAAAACTGATTTCCGATAGGTATTTCCAATTCTATATTGAGTGCTGTGGCAAGATCGAAAAGCATATTTGTTTTAAATGCCAGTAGTGGAAATTGTTTTTTTTGTCTTTTGAATCAAATCTGGATATGTTTTTTTAAGGTCAGGAAATTGTGCTATTTGTTTTTTTTGCATTCTAATCGGAACGATTGTTACGGGTTCTGGTTTAATCGGATTTTTACGCCAGATAAATATCGATGCGCTGTTTCTTGATTGCCAGAATACATAATGATTCAGGTATTGGTATGTTTTACCTTCATTCATTTCATAAAGTCGTTTCTTTTTCTCTTCCCTACTAATCGACTTGTTTTCGAGAAGTGTTATCAGATTCATTCTTTCAGGAATCCATTTGCGTACATATGCTTGTTGTAATAATCCGTTCCAGTCTTCTCCGTTACCGTTTATATTTATATTAATTTTCTTGGTTAAATGCGGGTATTTAGACTGAATCATGTTGGCGACTGTTTGTGAACGATTGAGAGAAAGTCTGTCGTTATAAGCAATATCGCCTTCTATTGATGCGTATGAATAAATAGCTATGCTGTCGATACCTGTATTGCATGTTTTTAATAAGGAATCGAGAAGCGTTATCTGTTCGTGGTTCGATCGGTATTGAGGCTCAATATTCGATTTGTCAAAACGAAAATAGATTGAGATGCTCTCCTTTTCGGAACCAGACGAATCATTTGGCATCGGGTTTTTCGAAAAACATGGAATAGCTAAATGCAAGAAAAAAAGAATAAGAGAGTAATGGTGTTTAGTCATATTCGATCTTTTCGTTTAACAATTTGTTTTTTTAATTTTTGGAAGAGATTCTCGATAGTCGATATGACAAACTTACAATGTAGGCGTCTTTTTGATTTGTTTTTTGAAAGAATAGGTATCTACATTTGACGTGTGTTTTAATTAAATGTGATATACAATTAGCTTATGTAATATGCTTGTATATAGGGCTGTATGTCGTCTTAATGTGTCTACAATCTATCTTTTTTGTTTTTTGCTGAAATGAATAAAAGTAGACACGTTTAAATTGAGCAATTTCATCTTCTTTGATATGGAATTACTCGATTTTAGATTTGAACGGATTCGTTTTTTTAGTGAGTTTATCAGAAAAATGGTTTTAGGATTATCTCCTTTTATGAATTTAAAAGGTATTAATAGATTTGCTTTTGTGTCATTTTTTTCTGATTATATCTGGTGGATATGCTATCAATTCGTTTCTCTTGGAGTTACATGCGAAGACAGAAAGAATATGTGTTTCGTTTTTGAAGATAATTACAAGAAATACAAGGTGGAAATTGACTGAAGCATTAAGAGCTGAATTCAGGGATGTGACGACTTTGAAATTATTTCTATATTGGCTCACTAAAATTTATGATTGGGCTACGGAAAAATTAAAATTTACCATAACTTCTTGAACTGATCCCCTTGATTCACAAGAGTTAGATGCAAAATGTGAGTTCAAAAAAAATAGGCAGTTAGAAGTATACTTCTAACTGCCTTATTTTCAAGTAGCGAGACCGAGAATTGAACTCGGGACCTCATGATTATGAATCATGCGCTCTAACCGACTGAGCTATCTCGCCATCCTTGGCAACCGTTGTTTTTCCGATTGCGATGCAAAGATAGGCAAAATTTATTAACGTCAAAATGTTAAATGCTAATTTAACATATGTTTTAATTGTCGTATGTCGTAAACAAGAAGACTTGTATTTAACTTTGCGCTATGAAAACATTGAATTTTACAGCATTAGATTTTGAAACAGCCAATCCCAAAAGGACATCAGCATGTGCAATCGGTTTGGTAAAAGTAGAAGGGGGCGTAATTGTTGAGGAAAAAAGTTTCCTTATAAAGCCTCAACCTAACTATTTTACACCGATGTTTATCGGGATTCATCATATTACACCTGAAATGGTCGCAGATGCTCCTTTTTTCGGCGAATTATGGCCTGAGATCCGGGAGATGATTGAAGATACAGAAATGCTTGTCGCACATAATGCCTCATTTGATTTAAGTGTATTGAGATCTTGTTTGGAATTGGAAATGATCAGAGCATTTATCCCACCTCATCTGTGTACTGTGAAACTAGCAAAGCAGCAACTACCATTTCTTTATAACCATAAACTAAATACTGTTTGTGATTATTTTAATATAGAGTTGGACCACCACGAAGCATTAAGCGATGCGCGTGGTTGTGCCAAGGTCTTGTTGAATTTGAACGAATTATAAACAAAAAACCGGGAAATACATTTTATAGTGTTTCCCGGTTTTTTGTTTTAGATAGAAATGTTGTGTTATTCTAAACCATAGGTTATGTCAAGTACCTGAAATTCTGTTCTGCGATTAATTTGATCAGCAATTTCTTGTTGTTCCGGAGTTAACGAAAGGATAAACTCTTCATCCAGTACATGTCCTTCCGGGAGAAAAGGGTGTTTACGGGCGATTAACGTACTAATCGTTTTTGGTTTTGATTTACCATATCCTACCGGGGTTAATCGTTCGCGTTCGATTCCTCCTGAAATCAGGTATTCGATAACCGAATCTGCGCGACGTTGTGACAGGTTATTATTATATTCTTCAGAACCTTTGCGATCGGTATGGGCTGCCAGTTCGATCGTTACGTTGGGATTGTCATTGAGGAGCCCGATGAGTTCATCGAGGGCCTTTATAGATTCTGGTCTTAAAGAGGCTTTGTCGAAGTCATAAAAGATGTTGTCAATCAATACTGGTTTGGAAATTGATGCCAATATGAAATTTACTTCATAGGTTGCGTCGGCTTCATCGCTATCTGAGCGGAACTCTTCTTTGTCGTTGAGGTAGCCAGGTGCTCCAGCCATCATTACATATTGAATACCACGATCTATTTTAACAGAAAAAGTACCGTCGTTTTTCGTGACGATTTTGTGATTTGAGCCGTCACGCCCCACTATTCTTACGATAGCTGCAGCGACTGGTTCCTCGTCGCGATTGGTAACCTGTCCGGTGATCAATACTTTGATGGATGGTTGATAAAAAGAATAGATGTGGTCATATCCACGACCGTCTCCCCGGTTTGAGGCAAAAAAGCCCTGTTCTTCCTCCTGATTAAAAAAAGTCATTCCGAAATCGTCGGCTTGCGAGTTGAGAGGGGCTTGCATATTCTCTATGTGCCAGATATCCCACTCATCCTGACGAGCTCTGAAAATATCCAGTCCACCCATCCCCGGATGTCCATCTGATGAAAAATAAAGAATTCCGTTTTGTCTGAAAGTGGGAAACATTTCGTTTCCGGAGGTGTTTATCTGATCGCCCAGGTTTTCGACTGGGCCGATCCCGCTTTTAGATAACGGAGCTCTCCATATATCTTTTCCACCGTAACCGCCCGGCATGTCGGATACGAAATATATGTATTTTTCGTCAGGAGATATTGCGGGATGAGCAAATACAGACAAGGTATCTTTCGTTATTTCGACTTTTTGCGGAGCACCCCATTTGCCTCCAGAGCGTGTGGAAATGAAAATTTCAGTTGATGTCGGGCTTATTACATCCCGGCGTGCCCGGGTAAAGTACATCGTATTACCATCTGGCGTAAAAGCAGGTGTGCCTTCGTCAAATTCGGTGTTCAATTCGCCCTCCGCAGGTTCCGGCTTTTGCCATATTCCTTTTTCGTTTTTTTTGCTGAAATAGATATCGGATGGTTTTAGGCCGGTAATTTCACTTTTATCAGTTCCTGTGACTTTATCATGGGCAGTTGTCAGATATAGTTGATCTCCTTCTTTGTTCAATAGCATCGGAGAGAAGTCGGCACGTCTGGAATTGAAAATATCCATTTTTCTAACCTGATAACGTGTTTTGTTTTCTTTCCATTCCTGAGCCAAAAAGCTTCCCTTATGTCCGTTAGTTGCCAGTTCTGAATTCGGGTTCTTTTCCTGATAAAGCACATAATTGCGAATGGCTTCGCGGTATTTTCCTTCTTTATGCTGGTTGCGGGCAAGATGTAATATAAGAGTGCTATCCGAGTTTTGATATCTTATCGCGTTGGTGAATGAGGCTGTTGCTCGCGAGGGGATGTTTAATAGTTCGTAACAGATGCCCATTTTTGCAGCGATGCTGCCTCTTAATTTTCTTTCTTTCGTAGCCGAAGTTTTGTTATAGACTTTTCGGTATGTATTTGCAGCTTCGAAATATTCACCTCTGTCGAATTGAGCATCGGCAGTTGAAAGTCGGGCCGTATTGCACGAAAATGCAAACAGAAATACGATGGAGATTAATAATATATGATAACGCTGTTTCACCGAAGAATTATGTTTATTGATATGACGCAAAAATAATGCTTTTATTGTATCACGCTTTGCAATCGCGGGATGATCGTTCTGTTTTTGATTTTTGTATTGCTTATTATCTGGTAAATCATTTGGATATACAGTTTGTGGTTAATAGCTTAATTAAATGTTTAACACAAGGGTGTTGCGCAGATGAAATCGCCATAACTCACCTAAAGTGGGATGCCCAACAAAATATATATAAATGGCGTATCTGACTTTAATAAAAAAAATAAATTATATATAAATGAAAATAGTCGATTTGTTTTTTTGTAATATTATTTTTTTAGGGAGTTTGTATTCTTCTATTTTTTAATGTAAATGCCGTTTTGGGACAAGATATTTCCGGATTGAAGAATATGATATCAAACGGTGATCTGAAAGTGCCAGAGTATCGTTCAGTTTCTGATAAAATGTCTGTTCTTTATGTTCAGTTGCCGGAGTGGGGAATGGTAGGAAATAATTCTCGTTACATGAATTTCGAATATGTGCCGCAAGTAATCTATCCAGATG
>JBOFCW010000121.1:0-5519 GCA_051646395.1 Bacteroidales bacterium | reverse complement strand
AATGGAACAAAAGATGGGATATCGCCAGAGATGCGATGCTCAAGATTGAAGATATCTACGGGGATTTCGATCAGTATCCTTTAAGCGACATTCCGTTCAGAAACAAGAATACGCCCGAATCGATTTTTGAAATTCAACATGTTTATTCCGCATCCGGATTACAGTATACGACCAACTGTGCTGCAATTTGTATGCCTACCCGAAACAAGGACAATATCTATGACGGCGTAGTGATCGAAGATCTGGGAGATAAAGCGACTACCTGGACGGCACTACGTCCCAACGCATATTTCTTTCAGGCATTGCAGACAAAGAAGGGTTCCGATTTGCGCGTGAAAATGAATCTGGCATGGGAATACAACGGAAAAGCCTTTAAGAGTACCGGTACTACTCCCTGGTTGGGCGAAAAATTCTGGTGCCCCAATATGATCAATACGAACGATCATAATAACCAGAAAGTATTCCGGTATGCGGATGCGATTCTGATGCAGGCCGAAAATTATATGCAGTTGAAAGATCTCGACAATTCTTTACTGTATCTGAATAAGACACGAAAACGTGCCGGTCTTTCGGAATATGTTTTCAAAAACTGGGATGCCCTCGAAGAAGAGATCCAGAAAGAAAGAGGTCGTGAGCTGTTAGGCGAATTCCAGCGCAAATATGATTTGGTGCGTTGGGGTAACTGGTATCGGAATACATTCGACTATACTGATTATACGACTTTGAAAGAAGCGATGCTGCCATGTCATGAATATTATCCGATTCCCGATACGGAAGTGATTTACTCGGGATATGCGCTGGATAACAAGGCATATAACGCATGCGGTTTATAATGAATTATATACAAATAAAAATGAATAAGATAATGCTAAGAGCTGTAAAGACCGGGTATCTACTGTGTGCGCTCTCTTTCTTCGGATGTATGGGGAGCTGTAGTGACAGCAAAGAAGAGGCTTTGTTTCTCGAAGTGCAGCCCGAAGAAACGAAAGAACAAACGTCGATGCGTCTGATCAGCTATAATATACTGGAAGGGATGAAGCTGGATAAGGCCGGTAATTACGATAAGTTTGTAAAATGGGTGAAAGATAAAGATCCGGATATCCTGGCTCTTCAGGAAGCCAATAAGTTTACGCAACAGTCGCTCGAGGAACTGGCCAAACGCTTCAACCATCCCTATGTGGTTACCAATATCAAAACGGATGATAATTATCCGGTGGCGCTGACATCCAAACACCCGATCGAGGTTGTTCGTAAGCTAACCAAGAATGTATCCCACGGAGCCATCCACGCCCGCATCAAGGGCGTGAATCTTGTCATCCTGCATTTATGGCCGATGTCGTATGGCGATAAAGAGGGTGTTTATCCTGACGGCGATGCCTACCGTTTAGGTGAAACGAAACTGTTTCTCGACAGCACATTACGTAAATATCCCGAACAACCGAAGTGGTTGGTCATGGGCGATTTCAACGCAGTATCTCCTTTGGATAAAAACGATCTCGCCGGTGGGGCAAACCGCAATTATGTAGTGCACGAACACATCCTTTCGTCAAATCTGAAAGATGCTTTGCGTCAAAACTACAATTATTTCATCCGTTCTTGCCCGACTGTTTATGGCGGATGGGTACCGAACGGTTCGAACGGATCCAGAATCGACTTTATCTACGGCACGCAGCCTGTGCTACGGGATATGACCCACGCCGAGATGATCATGGACGATTTTACAGACAACTATTCGGACCATTATCCGATGATGATCGAGTTCCGTAACTAATCCCTTAATCTTAATACTAAAAATAATGAAACGATTTATAGATAGATATACGGTTTCAGACTTGTTGAAATATTTATGTTTTTTCATCTGTTTCATGATGATCTCTTGTGATGATGATTTCCAGATGAATCTTCCTTTGAATGTCAACTCGAATGAACTTGAGCTTGCCGAAGCCGGAGGGTCGACCCAGGTGATGGTATATGCTACCGGAAAATGGACTGTTGAATTCGAGACTCCCGTCAAGTGGGGATCGCTCGACCGTTTGGAGGGAGAAGGAAACAGCCATTTCGTTTTCTCTTTCTCGCAGAACTTCGGTGCGGCCCGCAAAGTGAATATCCTTTTGCGCAAGGGCGAACATTCGCAGGTCGTCAGTTTTACCCAGGCGGGTCTTACTCCTTCCATGAAGTTCAGGAAACAGGAAGCCTCGCTGGTGAAAAATAAGCTACAAGTTGTTCTTCCGCTTTCGACCAATCTCAAGTACAATCTTGATGAGATCAAATTGGGCGTGACCTACGATGATGAACTATCGCAGGAATGGATGTCGGAGGTCTTATTGACCGATTCGGCCGTCTATTTCATGGCATTGCCGAATGAGACGGGCGAAAACCGGAAAGCGCGTCTGTCATTGGATTTTGAAGATGGAAAAGGAGATAAATACGCCACGTTTGTCGATGTAACCCAGACAACAGAAACTCCTCAGCTGGCTTTTGAAAGCCCATCCGTTGAGTTTAACAAACTCGGAGGACAAATGCTTATTCCGATGCTCACCAATTTACAGGATTGTTATAGCAATATAACCGGAGCAATTATGCCTGTCGGGGGAAATGTGTCGGGCATGTTCAATATTATTGCGCCGAGCGGAGACAATCTGATTCTCGATGTGAACGTGAATGAAACCGGCGCCGATCGGGTGGCGAAAATCATACTTACGTTTACAGATGCCGATAATAACAGTTACCCGTTCGAATTAACAGTAAAACAAACCCCGTTGGCCTACGAAAGTATCACCTTCGAGACCCTGCGCTCGTTGATACCGGCTGCTGAGGGAACGTTGGTAATCGACCAGCCTTTTATGATTGAAGGAACGGTGATAAGCGATAAAGACAATCCGAACATAGAAAACAATCCGAACCTGACGGCCACATCGATCGATTTCTCCGAAAACGGACGTACAGCCTATATGCAGGCGAACGACGGTTCTTACGGAATGCGAATCAAAACGACCACTCCGGAAGAAAATCAGTTCGTTCGCTACTCGAAAGCGAATATCGTATTGACCGGTCTGACGTTGGTGAAGGAAGCGAATCCCGAAAGATATACCCTGACAGAGGTTACCCCGGCAGCTATATTATCTGTCACTCCCGGAACCCCGTCTTCCTTATCCCGGAAGGTGCGCAAAATCAATGAACTTACCGATGCCGATCTTTATACGTTCGTATCGCTGCAGGATATCGAATTCGCACTCAGTGACGGCTCTTACTCTAATGTCAACGACGGGTATCAGCTTCAAACCGACTGGAATGTAAAAGGAACAACCGCTCCGCGCCTGGATTGTGCCATCACAAGTCTGCGCGATAAAGAAGGCGGTTCGTTGTATATGCTGATCAACGGCAATGTGCCTTGGCGACGCAACGGAAGCGGCGTTCCGCAGGGTGCCGGAACGTTCAACGGAGTGCTGGTACATTCGAAACAGCTTCGTTACGGTGCCGGCGAAGGGAATATCGGTCGTTATTCGATCCGTCCGCTCCTTGAATCGGACATCGAAATCGATCGCTCCGAATCGTCTCGTTTCAGTTCTACACTGGTTGAATGGAACTGGAACAAAGGTGTGCTCAACGGAGATAAAACGACCGGAGTTACGCCGGACATCTGCAATGATGCGAACAAAACGGCAACGATCAGACATTCTGCCGGAATCGCAGGAGCTTTGACTAACGACTTCAATGATGTGTCGAACGACGGTTCCGGAAAAGGTAGCTTATCGAACCGGGGATTCCTGTATAGCAGCAAATGGTGGGATTTCGCAAATAATGAAGGCGAGGCATTCGTAGTCAGCTTTACTACCGCAGGCATCAGCGGAGGCAATCTGAACGTATGTTTCTCCATCGGTTCCGGTTCCGGAAGTGCGGCTACATGCAACGCTCCGCTTTACTGGCAAGTCGAATATTCTGTCAACGGAACCGACTTCAGTGCGGTTCCCGGTTCTGAATTCTATGTGAAACCGTTGGTATGGTGGTCGAATACGGCTCTGTTTTGTAATCCGGGCAATACCGATTATTCGTTCCGTCTGCCGGATGTGTTGTTCAATCAGTCGAATGTTACGCTTAAACTAAAAGCGAAATATGATATCTGTGCCACAGCCACACAGCCCGAAGGTGGTAAAATTACCGCTGCAAGTCCGAATGTGAGTGTTCGATTGGGAGCATTGTCTATTAAATACAATAAATGATTCTAATGATCCGATGATATGAAGAAAAATAAGTTATTTATACCGGCTCATTCGCTTTTAAAGCGAATGGGTCAGATTCTCACCCTAAGTTTCTGCTTATTGTTCGCCTGTAATGTCGACGAGGCGCTCGACGTTAAGCTGTCTGAACTGGGTACGCCTGAAAATCAGTATGTCGTATCCGCCGAAGCGGGAGAAGTAGGTATCAAGGTACTGTCTAACCTGAATTTCGAACTCTCTTTCTTAAACGATCCTGACTGGAGCTCGTTCGCACAGACGAAATTCAAGGGCGATACAACCTTTTTCGTGAATTACGAAGCCAACGATGATTTCCCACGCATGGCAGCCATCAGTATTTACGCACCCCGCGATCAGCGTTACGATACGGTGTATGTGATGCAGGAGGGAGCTCGCGTGCCCGAACTCAACTTAAGCCTGACTTCTGTTTCCGTTTTAGGTAATGGCGGTAAGGTAAGCGTCCCTTTCAATACGAACATCGATTTCGAAGATATCCGCATCGACATCAAATACATGAGTGAGGATATGGGTTGGATCGAGGATGATTTCATATACAGTAACGGTTATCTGATTTTCAATACCGAAGCGAATCCGTCTGAGAAACAGTTGCGCAATGCAAGGGTCACACTTTCTTACATCGACGGATGGAATCAGAAACTGGAATCCACACTTTATATCACCCAGGCCAATGCACTGAACCAATTCGGTAAAGAGTTCTCTTTCGACGAGGTTCGCGCTTTGTCGGGGGGAAAAGTGGTAGAAGATATCTTCATCGAAGGGTATGTTGTGAGTGAAGCCGGGAATATGAATGTGGCGGGTAACCCGAATACCACTTCTACAAAGATCGATTTCGATTACAACAAAAAGGCCGTTTATATCGAAAGCAAAGACGGTAAATACGGTTTCATGCTTCAGACAGCCACTGTTGAAGATAATATCTTCGAGCGCTACAGCAAAGTGAGCGTTCTTTTGAAAGGAACCACTGTCAACAAATATGAGAATCCCGACAGGTATGTCATCACCGGCATTACATCCAGTATGGTGATGAATGCCGAAAAAGGAAGTGCGGCTTCCATTCCGGTGAAGGAAAAACACATCGGCGATCTGACCGACGACGATATTTATACGTTCGTCAAGCTAAAAGATTGTGAGTTGCCGGTAAGAAAGGGATCTCTTACCCCGCTGAACGAAGGCTATTCGATCGCTTACAGCGCTTACCGCGTAGATAAATATCCGATTCTGGTCAGAGATATTCAGGGGAACAGCCTGTATATGTATACCAAT
>JBOFCW010000116.1:0-6222 GCA_051646395.1 Bacteroidales bacterium | reverse complement strand
ACGATGGGATAACCAGCATTCTTGGATGTTTCAAAAACAAACGAAACAAGAATCAAAAATAAACCTCCCATAAAATTGGCAAACGAAGTTAATGCGATCGGAGATATTTCTCCTTTGTACTTTGCTACGAGAATATTGGTTGATCCGCCGATGATATTACTTATTATCAATAAAGCGATTCCTGTATAAAAAGAAATACCAGAACCTGCTAATTCATCGCCTTTAGAGAGACTGATGAAGACAACACCTGATAATCCTAATGCAATAGCTAATCCTTTTCTTAATGAAAGAGAATCATTTTTGATCGAGAAATGTGCCATAACAGCAACAAACAACGGGCCTGCTCCCACAATTATGGCGGCAGTCGGTGCGGGCACCAGATTAAGACCGAGAAAAAACAATCCGTATTGCAAGAACGTTTGTAAAAAAGCAAAAATGCTCATGAACTTCCAATGTTGTAAATGATGCCGAAGGTTGATTTTTTGGTAATATAATAAAGGCCAAAGAAGCATACCGGCCAAAGCGAAACGAAAGCCAGATAGACGAAGCGGTTCCATGTATTCGAATCCTATTTTGGCCCCTACAAAAGCGGATCCCCATAACACACAGGCTAAAATTGCAAGTAGTCTCATAATATAAATAGATATGATGCAAAAATAGATATATTTCTGGGTTAATTATCTTCTCAAACCTATCTAAAAACCGCTTCTGATGGTTGTATCAGATCAAAATTTCAAGTAAATTTGCATACTTACGAACAGATATAGAATTGTTTTAACACAATGGCATTTTGCCGACAAGTTATCTGAAGATATTACATTATTAAGCTTATCAGATGAGATACGAAGAGATAGAGGAAAAGCTTAGAGTTTCTCCTTCCCTAAAGTTCTTGCGTTCCCGCAATGCTGCATTAATGATTAGTTTTTTCGATGAGCAATTTAAGGCTAAAAATGAAATCTCTTTACCTCATGATTATTTGGTAAAAGAGTTGGCTTCGCTGATCGAACAAGTTCATTATGTTGATGAGGAAGAGACTTCTCAGCTTCTCAATACAGATTCCGAAACTAAAGCCAAACGATATATCGAATACTGGACCGAAGAAAATTGGTTGCGAAATTACATCGATGAAAATACCCGAAAAGTTTTTAATGTTTTAACCAAACACACCGAACGGGTTTTCCAAATGCTGGGAGCCTTGCGTGATCGTGAATTTGTCGGAACCGAATCGAAATTTCGGGATATTTTCTTTAAACTAGAGGATATTGTCAGCAATAGTATTGTTGATCCAGAAACGCGTATTGCAGAACTGGAAAGACAAAAAGAGAATCTGCAAAAAGAGATCGATCGAATCAAAAAGGACGGTATTGTTAAAACATATGAGGATTTTCAGGTGAAATCTCGTATGGATGACGTATTCCGTTTGACCAACGAATTAGTTGGTGACTTTAAAGAAGTAGAGGACAATTTCCGCGAAATCACTAAAAACATTTACGAACGACAAGCTCTTCAAACCTATACGAAGGGAAATTTGCTGGGATTTGCATTCGACTCTGTTGATAAACTAAAAGAAAGCGATCAGGGTAAAAGTTTTTATTCCTTTTGGCATTTTTTGATGAATGAATCCGAGCAGAGCAATTTGCGTGATTTGATCGAAAAGAGTATTTCCGCCATGGAAGATCGTGGTTTATCTACCAATGATAAATACTTACGTCGCATAAAGACTCTTTTACATAGTGCAGGACAGAAAGTTCTTGAATCCAACGATCAATTGGGTGAAAAACTCAGCCGTGTAATTGCCGAAAAAAATTCGGGGGAAAACAAAAAGTCCCGTGAAACGATACAGGAAATCCGATTGATGGCCTTGCAACTTTCCGAATGCGACTTACCGGATGATTGTGGCATCACTTTGGATTTGGAGGCACAGATATTTTTACCTCTGGAAAGGAAACTCGCCGAAGGTCAAGTAGTGAACGAATACGAGATGCAACCCCGATTAGCCCGACAAACGGCTGATTTGAAAGCTCTCACCCGTTTATTCAATCCGAATTTAATTGATCGCAAACGATTAGCAAAGAACGTAAAAAGCATGCTTGCTGACAGACCTGAGGTAAGCTTAAAAGAAGTTCTGAATACATATCCACTTGAAAAAGGGTTGAGTGAATTAGTTGCATACATCACACTGAATGACCAAACGCAAAAAGTACGTATAAATGAAAAAGTGATCGAGTCATTGCGATTTGATGAGGTGAATAACAAATATCTCGATGCACCTCAGATTATTTATCATAAATAAACTGCACTACAGATTATGGAAAGAAATGAATATAACCTTGCGCCATTTGCCGATGTTGTGGTCAAATTGCTTCAGGGTCCGCTCTATGATGAATCAAAAAATCTTTGGAATGAGATGTTGATTCATCAAAAACAGATCAATTTGTATCTAGAACAGATGGGACTGGAATTGATTGTTGAAAAAAATGACGGATATGCTTTTTTACGTCAGATTGAACTTGACGAATCTGGTCGTACGATCGGTTTGATTCGGCGACAGACACTTACTTTCGAACAAACCCTGTTATGCGTTTTGCTTCGAGAGTGGATTGATGAATTTGAAACAGATATCACAGATAATCCGAGCCTTTTCATATCCCATAAAGATTTTCGTGACCGGATTGAAGTCTTCTTTAAAGATCAATCAAATAAAGTCAAATTACTTAAAGAATTGGACCGGTATATCCGAGATATGGTAAAATTGGGATTTCTCAAACCGACAACTACCGAAAATGAAGATGAAGACATCCAGCTTTATGAGGTACGCCGCATCTTGAAATCAAGAATTACAAGCGATAAGCTTGAAGAATTTAAAAATAAACTCCAACAATATGCACAATAATAGTCTGTTTTCAACTGCACCTACAGAGGCAGGCTTTCGTCTGCAGACAGTAGAAATATATAACTGGGGTGTTTTCGATGGCGAAATTTACAAAATATCACCAGAAGGTAATACTTCACTTTTAACTGGTGCGAATGGATCAGGGAAAACATCTTTCGTTGATGCGATTCTGACATTGATCGTACCTGAACGACGAATGCGTTTTTATAATCTGAGTTCAGGATCAGCAGGAAAAAATGAGCGTACAGAAGAAAGTTATGTAATGGGTGAATTCGGAGATGCAGAATCGGCCGAAAAAGGAAAAGAGACATTACGTCTTCGCCAACACAAAGAAAAAACATTTTCTGTGCTTCTTGCCCGGTTCAAGAATGAAGAACGATTTCTAACATTAGCACAAGTTCGTTGGTTTTCGGGAAGCGAATTAAGAAGAGCTTATATTGTCTCGCAGACATCTCTTTCTATCGAAGACGACTTTATCCCTTTCGATGCAAACGGACAATGGCGCCGTGCTCTGCGCAATAAACATCAGAAAATCAACAACCGCGAAGTGATTGAGTTTTTTGATGGACCGGCGATGTATGCTCAGGCTTTGCGTAAATATTTAGGCATGCGCTCGGAAAAAGCGCTAACTCTTTTCAGTCAGACCGTCGGATTGAAGGTTCTTGGAAATTTAAATGAGTTTATTCGGCAAAATATGCTTCAGGAATCTACGATTGAGGATGAATTCATCAGCCTCAAAGAGGGATTCCGAAAATTATTGGATGCACATACTGAAATTGAGAAAGCTCGTCAGCAATTAGACCTGCTTCATCCGATTGTGACTAAAGATGGTGAACTGAAGGTTACACGACAATCAATCAAACGATCTCTTGACTTAAAAGAAACGCTGCCTCCGTATTTTGCCCGCCATAAGAAGAATCTTCTGGAAAAAGAGGTTGAGGTTACTAAAGCAAAAAACATCGAATTGGCTGAAAAATTAATCTCATCAAAAGAAGAAATTGACTTTAAGCGTGAACAAGAACGCGAGATTGATGCAAATATCCGCAATGATGAAGTGGGTAAGCAAATTCAAACGATACAGCAACACATCATGCACAAGCAATCGGAATGTAATATCCGTAAGCAACGATGCAAAAAATACAATAATGCTGCATCTGCTGTAGGTTTAAAAAACGATCCGAGTGATTATGAATTTGCTGAATCTATCGATGTAGCCAAATCACGGGCTCAGGAAATTATCGGTTTACTGCCCGATTTGGAAAACCAATGGGCAGATGCACGTAATGAACTGAAAATGCATATGCAGGATCAAGCCGAAATCGGTATTGAATTTGATGCTTTACAAAAACAAAAAAATAATATCACCGGTCGCGTAGCTGAAATACGCAGTGAAATTGTTGCTCATTGTGGCATTACAGATGATGTGATCCCTTTTATCGGGGAATTGATTCAAATTCGCAAAGATGAAAAGCATTGGGAATACGGGATTGAAAAAGTCCTTCACAACTTTGCCCTACGATTAATCGTTCCGGATGAATATTATGATCAGGTGAATCATTATGTGAATAATACGAATTTACGGGGACGCATTGTTTATCACCGATTTAATAAAAAAGACAGCGGTTTAGACTACATTGAAGATATTGATGACAGTATTTTCTCGAAACTCGAAATTCGCACGGATTCACCCTATTCCGATTGGGTTGAAAATTGCCTAAAGTCTGATTACAACTTTGTATGTACCGACAACATGAATTTATTCAGAAGTTGCCGTCGTGCAGTCACGTCTGAAGGATTAATCAAAAACAATCAACGTCATGAAAAGGATGACCGGCAAAAAGGATCTACTCGTGAACAGTTTGTTTTAGGATGGGACAACTCTTCGAAAAGGAACCATACGTACCACCTTTTGCAGGAAAAAGAGGGTGAAATAAATCGCAAAGAAGCTAAAATAGGCACCCTGAAAAAACAACAAGAGACTTTGCATGGAGAAAGAGAAGCTATTACTGCTTTCCTTCAATATGACAAATTCGAAGAGATTGACTGGCCTCAAATTGCAGTTGAAATCAGCGAGCTTGAACAACAAAAGCACCAATTGGAAAAAGCGAATAATCGCGTTGAAGAATTAAGTAATCAGTTGGCTGCATTGAAAGCTGAAATAAAAGAAAAAGAGAAGATCCGTGAGGAATTGAGTACTGAAAAAATCCGTGCACAAGATTATACGGAAAAGGTTATCATGCAATATGATTATCTGAAAACGATGCTTGATGCTTATCGACACGTTGACTTGCGTTCGAAATACGAAATGTTCGAAGAAGAATTCTCTGAAATGCTTGCCGAACTTACCGCGCAAAATATCGACACGATTCGTCACAAGGTAGAAAGCGAGATTACTCGCCGACTGACTGAAGATAAAGAAAAAGAGAATCGTCTTGAAAACAGACTTCATAATCTGATGCGCGATTTCCGTGAACCGAATGATGAAATACGTAAGAAGTTTATTGATTGGACCAGTGATACTCACAAACTTCCAACTGAAACGGAATACGTACAGGAATATATCGATTTGTTTAACCAAATCAATGAACAGCAGCTAGCTGAATATCGTACCCGATTTAAGAAATATCTCAATGAAGATATGATTAATCGAATGACGAATTTCACGGCATTACTTGAACGTCAGGAAGAAGAGATTAACGACAATGTAGAAGCTCTCAATAAGTCACTTGAAAGAATCACATTCCGTTCGAACCCTCCCACTTTCATTCAGCTTTATGCGGAAAAGGAAAACTCTAGAGAGATTCGCGATTTCAGATCTCGATTAAACGGATGGAAACCAGACTTGACAGCATACGAAGAAACGGGAAATGAAAATATCCTTGAACAGAGTTTTGATCATATCAAAACCCTTATTGAAGAGCTTTCAGACAACGAACTATGGCGTCGAACAGTTACTGATGTAAGAAACTGGTTTACGTTCAAGGCAAAAGAACATTTGGCAGAGAATGACAATGCCGTTTATAAGATCTATGAAAGTACCGGAAAATTATCTGGAGGAGAAAAGGCTCAGCTAACTTATACCATTCTAGGTTCAGCCATCGCCTATCAGTTTGGCATCAGCCAAAGCGGCATGAATACAAATTCCTTCCGTTTTATCTGCGTAGATGAGTCTTTCAGTAACCAGGATGATGAAAAATCTCGTTATTTGATGGAATTGTGCAGACAATTGCACCTTCAGCTTCTGGTAGTGACCCCTGAAGATAAGATGCATATTGTAGAGCCTTACATTTCGGCTGTACACTTTGTAAAACGCCAGAACAACCGAAATT
>JBOFCW010000052.1:0-7211 GCA_051646395.1 Bacteroidales bacterium | reverse complement strand
CATCTGGTAATCGTATCGGTCGAGGTGATCGGGAGTGATGTTGAGCATCACCGCGATGTTGGCTTTGAAATGATACATGTTGTCGAGCTGGAAGCTGCTCAGTTCGATCACGTAATAATCGAAATCTTCGGTAGCTACCTGTAGGGCCAGACTCTTACCTACATTACCGGCCAGTCCGACATGCAGTCCTCCCGTTTTAAGAATATGATAAGTCAGAAGTGTTGTCGTAGTTTTTCCGTTACTTCCCGTTATACAAATCATTTTCGCATTCGTATATCGTCCGGCAAATTCTATTTCGGATATCACCGGTATGTTGCGTTTCAGGATCTCGATCATGATGGGTGCAGTCTCCGGTATTCCGGGACTTTTGATCACCTCGTCCGCATTCAGAATCAATTCCGGCGTGTGTGTCTCCTCTTCAAAGGGGATCTCATAACGGCGAAGTAATTCCTTATATTTTTCCTGTATGGGCGAACGGTCGGACAGAAAAACGTCAAAGCCTTTTACTTTAGCGAGTACGGCTGCTCCCGAACCGCTTTCTCCTCCGCCTAAAACAACTATTCTCTTCTTTTCCATTTGTATCTATATTAGCTCCTTTTGCCGGTATCTTAACGAACGGTGACTCCGGGCTATTTTGGTTTATTTTTATCTGATTTTCAAAGTGACGATCGTCAATACGGCAAGCAGAATGCCGATGATCCAGAAACGCGTAACGATCTTTGATTCCGGAATCGCGGCAAACGGTTTTTGAAACAGGGCGGTGATTCCCGAGTCGGCCGATTTCTGGAAATGATGATGTAACGGAGACATGCGGAAGATGCGACGTCCCTCTCCGAATTTACGTTTGGTATATTTGAAATAGAAAACCTGTGCCATAACCGACAAGCTTTCTACAAAGAAGATACCGCACAAGATCGGTAGCAAAAGCTCTTTGTGAATCGCAATTGCGAATACTCCGATAATCCCGCCGATGGTCAGACTACCTGTATCGCCCATGAATACCTGTGCCGGGAAAGCGTTATACCATAAGAAACCGATCGTTGCTCCGATGAAGGCACTGGCAAAAACTACCAGTTCTTCGCACCCGGGTATGTACATGATGTTCAGATAAGACGCATACTGCACGTGGCTTGAAACGTAAGCCAGTATACCCAGCGTGGTTCCGATAATCGCCGAGCAGCCGGTTGCCAGTCCGTCAAGACCATCCGTCAGATTGGCTCCATTCGAAACAGCTGTTACGATGAAAATGGTAATCAAAACAAAAATTACCCATCCCCAATCCTGAGCTTTGTCACCCATGAATCCAACCAAGTCGGCATAATCGAAGTTGTTGTTTTTTACGAAAGGAATTGTCGTTTGGGTCGATTTTATATTTTCAGCCTCGTAGGTTACCGCTTCTACATTTCCTTTTCTGAAAATCTCCTGGTTTTCGCGGATCACCACGTTCGGACTCATATACAAAGCCAATCCCACGATCAGACCGAGTCCGACCTGTCCGATTATTTTGAATCTTCCCTTCAGACCCTCCTTGTCTTTTTTGAAAACTTTGATGTAATCATCCAGAAAACCGATGATTCCGAGCCAGATGGTAGTTACCAGCATCAGCATCATGTATACGTTGCCCACCTTACTGACCAGTAAACACGGCAGTAGGATGGCCAGAATGATGATTACTCCCCCCATCGTGGGAGTACCTTTCTTGCTCATCTGGCCTTCAAGACCCAAATCGCGGATCGTTTCGCCGATCTGCATCAGCTGCAGACGTTGAATGATTTTTTTTCCGGCAATGGTAGAGAAAAGCAAAGCGATGATGAAAGCCATACCCGAGCGGAAAGTAACGAAATTGAATAGTCCGCTACCGGGTAAATCAAATGTTTTATCTAAATAATTGAATAAGTAATACAGCATAAATAAAAATGGTTAGCTTGTTCATAAAACGAACGATCAACAAGATGCGATTATTTCACGTACGACCTCACGGTCATCGAAATGGTGTTTCACACCTTTAATTTCCTGATAGTCTTCGTGCCCTTTTCCGGCAATCAGAATCACGTCTCCCGGTTGTGCAAGCATCACAGCGGTACGGATGGCTTCTTTGCGGTCGGCAATCTGCAGCGTTTTCTTTCTGTCAACCGGATCGAGTCCGGCAGCCATGTCGGCAATGATATCCGCAGGTTCTTCAAAACGCGGATTGTCTGAAGTGAGAATCACCTTGTTGCTCGCTTTTGCCGCCTCTTTGGCCATAATCGGGCGTTTGCCCTTATCCCGGTTTCCTCCTGCACCAACAACGGTTATAACTTGTCCGCGCCCTTCAAGTACTTCATGAATCGCACTTAATACGTTGGTCAGTGCATCAGGGGTATGCGCGTAGTCAACGATTGCCGTGAAGCCATTTTCCGAACGGATCGTTTCGAACCGGCCTGAAACCGGACTAAGCAGACTAAGCTGAACGAGCACTTCTTCCTGATCGGCTCCCAGCTCGATAGCTGCTCCGTAAACGGCAAGCAGGTTGGATGCGTTGAATTTTCCTACGAATTGGGTAACCACCTCTTTTCCGTTAATATCCAGTATCATCCCTTCGAAATGATCCTCAACGATCAGACCTTTGTAATCGGCCAGCGTCCGCATCGAATAGGTGCATTTTTTCGCCGGTGTATTCTGAAGCATCACCATTCCGTTTTTATCATCCAGATTTGTTAGTGCGAATGCTTTTGAAGGCAGCATATCGAAAAAGCTTTTCTTGGCTTTCAGGTATGCGTCGAAAGTCTGGTGATAATCCAGATGATCGCGGGTCAGATTCGTGAATATCCCCCCGTCAAACTCCAGCCCGGCGATCCGCTTCTGATCGGCCGCATGCGAGCTGACCTCCATAAAGGCAAATTCGCAGCCGGCTTCAACCATTTCTTTTAATAATTCATTCAGTGAAATCGGATCGGGCGTTGTATGGGTAGCAGGTACCTCTCGTCCTGCAACATAATTGCATACAGTCGACAGCAGTCCCGATTTATATCCCAGATTTGTAAATAATTTGTAAAGCAAGGTTGCGATAGTCGTTTTGCCATTCGTACCGGTAACCCCAACCAGTTTGAGTTGTTCCGAAGGATAACCGTTGAAGGCCGCCGCAATAACGGCAATGGCCATGTTCGAATCGGCAACCTGTACATAGGTCACGTTTTCTGTTGTTTCGGCAGGCAAAGTTTCGCATACGATTGCCGCAGCTCCGTTTTCAACAGCGGTAGGTATATATTGATGTCCGTCTGTCGCAGTTCCTTTTACGGCAACAAACAGCGTACCCTCTTTTACTTTGCGCGAATCCGATTCGATTGCGTTGATTTGTACCTGATCATTTCCTGAAATGTTCAGCGTAGTAAGTCTTTTTAATAACGTATATAATTTCATAGTCAGTTTATTTTAAATTTAAAACGATGGTTTCTCCTTTTTGAAAGCGTTGTCCGGATGGTCGCGATTGCGCGTACACCCTTCCTTTTCCATTGATCTGAACCCGGAGCCCGCAGCTTTCCAATAAGAACAAGGCATCTTTTGCCCCCATACCGGTTACGGAAGGTATCAGGTTCTCTCTGGTTGAATACTCGTGCAGCGATAACTGTTTGTCTTCAATACGTGTCGTGGTCCAGGTCCATTCTTTCCGATAATCGTCACAGTCGATATCCAGCTTGTTGAGCACACGCATCAAATCATCGTATTTGCCATTTTTTACCTGTGGGATAAATTGGGTCATAGAGTCGCGTACTACTTCAACCGGAACATACCGGCTCTGGGCGTAAGTCCTTTCTGCGATATGTTTGAAAACCATACCCGACATGCCTCCACCGGAAGGATACCCGTTGCGGGGATTCCGGATTACGACGATGCAGGAATACACAGGTTTGTCTGCCGGGAAATAGCCGCAAAAAGAAACCTGATGAGATTTGCCACCGGCAGAATAACCGGCTTTTCCCTTCGAAATCTGAGCAGTACCCGTTTTTCCGGCGAGCTTTAACCGGTCTGATCGGATCATTTTTGCGGTACCTTCTTCAACGACCCCCTCCAGCATTTTCTTAATCTGCTTCAACGTAGAGCGTTTGCAGATGCTGCTGTTGACCGTTTCCGGTCCGTATTCTTCGATCGTATTTCCGTCTTTGCTGATTTTTCGCACAAAATACGGCTTCATCATCTCTCCCGAGTTGGCAATCGCATTAAAGAAAGTCAGGGTATAGATGGGAGGGATCTGTGTTTCATATCCGAACGACATCCAGGGTAGGGTGGTTTTCGACCAATACCGTGTACTGTCTTTCGGGTGCTTGATTTTCGGACGTCCTGATCCCGGTATGTTCATGTCGAACGACTTATTAAGACCGATTTCGTAAAGCGCATCGACAAATTCCGACGGGTTACTTTCGAAGCCCTTCAGTACGGATTTGGCAACACCGATATTCGAGGAATACCAGATCGACTGCGCCGCCGAAATCTTACCGTATCCGCCGTGATGCCAGTTGTGGTCGGTCATCTTTGCACCCTTGTACATGTAGATTCCATTACCAACGTCGATAGTATCATCCGGGTTTACAATCCCCTTGTCCAAAGCGACCATCATGGATGCCACTTTGAAGGTAGATCCGGGTTCCGATTCGTCTGAAACGGCAAAGTTTTTTGTTTCCTCGTATCTTCCCGATCCGATTCGTCCCAGGTTGGATATTGCTTTTATTTCACCGGTTTTCACCTCCATTACCACTGCCGTCCCTGATTCGGCATCGATTTCTTTCAATTTTTCAAGCAGGGCGGTTTGTGTGATATCCTGAATGTTGATATCGATGGTGGTCGTGATATCGACTCCGTTTACTGGTTCAACCTCGGCAGTGGTATAATATCTGCCGGCTATTTTCTGTCGTGTACCTACTCCGGGTATTCCCCGCAAAAGCGAATCATATGCCAGTTCGAGTCCATTTTTTCCACCTTTGTCTTCATCTCCGTAAACATCGCCCACGGTACGTGACGCCAAAGAGCCGAACGGTTTTTTTCGCTGAGCCATCTGAACGGTCTTCAGTCCGCTCTTGTGAGGCGGTTGTTTCAGAAAAGGAAGTGTGGATAAGTCTTTTTTCTCTGTGTATGAAATGCGTCGGTTGATCAGACGGTAGTGTCTGTTGCCTGATTTATATCCTCGCAGGATATGACTTCGCCATCCGTCTGGCGTTCTTTCGCCGAAACGACGGGATAACTCCCGGCTTAAAGCAGGAAGGTTTTTCATCAAAGAATCCTGGCGGAGACCGTCCGCCTTGAAATCGATGTAAACATAATACTGTGGAATACTACTCGCCATCAGACGTCCGTCACTGGCATGAATATTTCCCCGGAGTGATGGAATAATTTTATCTTCAGCTTTCAGTTGAGCTACTTTTTCAAGCCATTTCGACCGTTCAGGAACAATCGTTACCAGCGCATGGTAAAGAATAAAAATACAAGAAAACAGCACCAACGTAACGATAATCAGAAAACGTGGTGGAAATTTGGGGTTGTTATGTGAAAAGTTATCAGTCATTTAAGTTATAAGCCGGTTTGTCTGATTCTTCAATTTCAATACCGTTTTTACGGACCAGTTCTTTTACCTGTGAAGGTCTGCTGATGCCGATCAGTTCCGACGAGCGGGTCAGCGCTTCATAACGGATATCGATCAATTCACTTTTTAATGACTGTATTTCAGCCATCATCTTTATACACGAAAAACGGTTACTGATATACGTGAAAAGTAACAACGTGATAATCAGAACCCGTTTCCAGTGTTTGATAAAAAAATCTTTTGAGAAAAATTCCAACTCCGTAAATTCCCGAAATGAATCGAAAAGCATGAATCCGGATGCTCCGTGCTGTTGTTTATTCTCATTTTCCAAAGTAAAGCCTCCCGAATGATATTTAAGTTATAGTTTTTCAGCAATACGTAGTTTGGCGCTTCTTGAGCGGGGATTGCGTTCAACCTCTTCATCCGAAGCGATAATCACCTTGTTGTTGATTAGTCGGAATGGAGTTTCGACACGGCCGAAGAAATCCTTTTCTGCTTTTCCTTCGAAATTACCCGTTTTCAGGAAGTTTTTCACCAAACGGTCTTCCAGCGAATGATATGTCAGTACGACCAGTCGTCCGCCCGGTTTCAATTCTTTCAGCGCCTGCGTAAGCATCTGTCGCAGGGCCTGCATTTCACCGTTCACCTCAATACGAAGTGCCTGAAATACCTGAGCCAGTTCTTTCTTTTCCTGTTTTTTGTTGATATACGGTTTGATCACTTCCAGGAAGTCGCTGATCCGGTCGAATTTTTTATTTTCACGTGCTCGCACAATTGCACCGGCAATGCGACGTGAACTTTTCATCTCGCCATAGAGATAAAATACGTCGGCCAACGGTTCTTCATCATATGTGTTCAGGATCTGTGCAGCTGTCAGAGACGCACGTTTATTCATACGCATGTCGAGCTTACTGTCGAAACGGAATGAAAAACCTCTTTCCTGATCGTCAAAATGATGGAAAGATACACCCAGGTCTGCGAGCAAACCGTCAATACCTTCTACTTCATGGTAGCGAAGGAAATTGGATAAAAAACGGAAATTGCTTCTCACAAAGGTGAAACGATCGTCGTTTAATATGTTTTTTTCAGCATCTTCATCCTGATCGAACGAATAAAGGTGACCTTTTTTGCCCAGACGGCTTAATATTTCTTTGCTATGGCCGCCACCTCCGAAGGTCACGTCGACATACGTTCCTTCCGGTTGGATGTTCAATCCCGTCATACACTCTTCCAACAACGCGGGGATATGATAAACAGCTTCTTGCATATTTGTCTGATCTTAGTTTTATAACTCTATGTTTTTATGTAAAGGTAGGGATTATTCTGCTGAATGTGTGGTTTAAACGCTCTTTTTTAGTAGAAAGTTATCAACAATTAAAATACGTTATACAATGGGTTGTTCTAAGGGGTTTAATTTACAGGAAGCTAATAAATCTTTACTAAAATACCTGCATAATGGACAGAAGTAGACTCGAGCCGCATTTGATGATAAAACCTTGTTAAGAAGTATTGTCTTTGTAGCCGGTTTTGGTAATGTATTCTCTCATTCTCTGATGTCAAAACGCATTTTAGAACCTCAAAAGAGTATAAAAAAAACATTATAACGCCCTATTCCTGAAATTTAATGTATTTTTGTGGCTTGCATGAAATTATCAAC
>JBOFCW010000042.1:0-1546 GCA_051646395.1 Bacteroidales bacterium | reverse complement strand
GGAGTAAAGATAATCTAATGTTTTTTTATATTTACTCATCTTATATCTTCGTTATATCGATTTAATTATTACTTTTCGCAAATTAATCATGAGAAACGGTGCAAACCTACATATTATATTTGTTATAACCATTGATTATTGATGATATAACAAATTAATCATATTAAATGTCTAACCTTTAAATCGAAAAGATTATGGGAACGAAAAAGAATTTTGTGCTGGATACAAATGTTATTCTTCACGATTACAGTTGTTTGGAAAAGTTCCAGGAGAATGATGTCTATATTCCCATTATTGTAATGGAGGAGCTGGATAAATTCAAAAAAGGGAATGATGAGATAAATTTTAATGCCCGTGAGTTTATTCGCTATATGGATAGCATTACGAACGATGAATTGTTTAAAAATGGAGCTTCTCTAGGCAAAGGCAGAGGACGTTTGTTTGTCTTTGTGTCACGAAAAATAGAACCGGAGGTAGCTGATGTCTTTCAGGGACTTACCCCCGATAACCGTATTTTGTCTGCAACGGTTGAAATAGCTAAGAAATTTTCTTCTGAGAAAACAATCCTCGTAAGTAAAGATATTAATTTAAGAATGAAAGCCCGTGCTCTGGGCATTCTTGCCGAGGATTACATAAACGATAAGGTTAAGAACATTGATGTGTTTGCTGAGGCTCAAAAGGTTTACAGCGATTTTGATCCGGATTTGATTGATAAGTTCTATGCATCCAAATCGGGTTTGAATCCTGAGGATCTGCCTTTCTTTAGTGAGCTGATCCCGAATGAATGTTTTGTAATGCAAAGTACAAGAGCTTCGGCATTGGCGCGTTATAATCCGTTTACTCATAAAATAGAACACGTAAATAAAGATAAGATATATGGTATCGAACCTCGGAATGCCGAGCAAACATTTGCAATGAATGTCTTGCTTGATCCGAATGTGCAGTTGGTAGGTATGACCGGAAAAGCGGGAACAGGTAAGACTTTACTTGCACTGGCAGCAGCTCTGGAACAATCATCGGATTACAAACAGATTCTGCTTGCCCGTCCTATCGTGGCACTGGCAAATAAAGATCTGGGGTTCTTGCCGGGAGATGAAAAGCAAAAGGTGGCACCATATATGCAGCCGCTATATGATAATCTTACGGTGATTAAACATCAGTTTAACCCGTATTCGAATGAAGTAAAGCGGATATCGGAGATGGAACAGAGTGAGGAGCTCGTAATCGAAGCGTTGGCTTATATTCGTGGACGGAGTTTGTCAGAGACATTCTTTATTATAGACGAAGCTCAGAATCTTACTCCTCATGAGGTGAAAACGATTATTACACGTGCAGGTGAAGGAACAAAGGTTGTGTTTACCGGAGATATTCAGCAGATTGACTCTCCTTATCTCGACTCGCAGTCTAATGGTCTGGCTTATATGATTGATAAGATGCGTGGTCAGAAGATTTTTGCTCATGTGAACCTGATAAAAGGAGAGCGGAGTGAACTGTCAGAACTTGCCGCAACGATTTTGTAAAAATACTACTTTTAATCTATTTATAT
>JBOFCW010000038.1:0-3834 GCA_051646395.1 Bacteroidales bacterium | reverse complement strand
TGAGTAAAGTTTCCGTCTCTCGTTGAAATCCGCCCCGTCTCTCGTTGAAATCCGATCCGTCTCTCGTTGAGATCCGATCCGTCTCTCGTTGAGATCCGATCCGTCTCTCGTTGAGGTCCGCTCTGTCTTTCTATGAGATCCGTCCCGAATCTCATAGAAGGATGGTAAAAAGGGTAGTAAGAAAATAATATAATACCTGGGAGGAAATCATTCATCGGTCATCTGAAGCCGATTCATATGCATAAAGATAAGGCGTAAAGAGATACTTTACGAGGCCAATATGCTTTAAAACAGGAGTGCGAACTGAATATGATTTTCTTTATCTTTGTAAAGATGCGTGGATTTCGGTATATATGTCCACCTGTTTAAATCGCCTGAAAACAACTAATTAAATTAAACATGAAAAACTTCAAAGAAAATGTCACATCCCTCTTTGCGGAGTATGAAAAACTGATTACCCGTCAGAATTACAAAGAACAGCATGGCAACGGCGTATACGACCGTTATAAATACCCGATTTTGACAGCGGCACATACGCCTGTTTTCTGGCGATATGATCTGGATGAACAGACCAATCCATATTTAATGGAACGGCTCGGAGTAAATGCTGTGATGAATTCGGGAGCAATGAAATATGGTGATAGCTATTTACTGATTGCCCGTGTTGAGGGGTATGACCGCAAATCCTTCTTTGCAATTGCTGAAAGTCCGAATGGAACCGATAATTTCCGCTTTTGGGAGTATCCGGTAACGATACCCGAAGATGTCGTTCCGGCTACGAATGTTTACGATATGCGATTGACAAAGCATGAAGACGGATGGATATATGGAATCTTTTGTGCGGAACGGAAAGATCCGGATGCGTGTAGCGGAGATCTTTCATCTGCGACAGCCACAGCCGGAATTGTGCGGACAAAAGATTTTAAAAACTGGGAGCGTTTACCCGATCTGAAAACAAAAAGTCAGCAACGCAATGTCGTGTTACACCCCGAATTTGTAAATGGACAATATGCCTTATACACGCGCCCGCAAGATGGGTTTATCGATACTGGCAGTGGAGGCGGGATCGGATGGGCTCTTGTGGGGGATATGACGAAGGCTGTAGTAACTGAAGAAAAAATCATTGATGCCCGCTATTATCACACGATCAAAGAAGTTAAAAACGGAGAGGGACCTCATCCGATCAAAACCGCTAAGGGGTGGCTTCACCTGGCTCATGGTGTACGCTCTTGTGCTTCTGGATTGCGTTATGTTTTATATCTGTACATGACTTCGTTGGAAGATCCATCTCAATTGATAGCATCTCCTGCAGGTTATTTCATGGCACCCGAAGGGGAAGAACGGATTGGCGATGTGAGTAATGTTCTTTTTTCAAACGGATGGATCAATGATCCAGATGGAACGGTTTTTATTTATTATGCTTCATCGGACACACGAATGCATGTCGCCACTTCTACTGTTGATAAGTTGGTCGATTATTGTTTGCATACGCCTGCAGACGGTCTGTCTTCAGCCGAGTCGGTGCGGGTACGCAATGAAATGATTATGCGTAATTTGGATTTGATGGGGAAAGATTATTTTTTCGAATAAACCGGTGTCCACGAATCATCCCGGAATACAGAATCTGTATGGCAAAGAATTCCCTGTTTTGTTTGTTTGGTCTGAGATAAATCGAATCTTAATGATCCATCTTCCGGATTTTCTTTTTCGGATACCCAAAAACCGGACTCACGATAGGCTGTTAGCTGAGAGGCTGTGATTGTATCGCTTATCATTATTTCCGGATTATCTTTATTCGGAAAATAAAACTCTAAAATGTATTGTTCATCAGGGTTTTCAGTTAAACTGAGCCTGATTGTTGTTTTTATTTCCTGTACAATGATGCGTTCATCTATAATTGAGGGAGACGAGAAAGGGTCGTTTGTCTTTTTGGATAATATAAAGTATCCTGTGCGAAGGTTTTTACTCCCCGGATAATTGACACATTCTGTAGTGTCGCTGATCTGGAAAGAGAATGCAAACGATGGCGATTGTTGTTGTTTGCACCATCTTTCATAGCCAAAGTATTCCGGTTTATGCTGCCATGTACTAAACAGGGTGACCGGCAATACATTTAACGCTTTTTGGACGTCGATCTGTTGCATGCCTAAAAGTTTTGGCATTTGAGTTTCTGATTCGCAGTAAGAGGAACATATACTAGTTGGAGTTATGGAGGTGTAAAGAGGTGAATCATTATCTTTTTCAGGATAGACACAGATTTGTTTGACAAGGTGTGTGCCGAATCCCGGGTTTAGAATTCGAATTGAATCTGTTACCCATTCATTCAGGGATTTTGATTTGATGCCGACGCTGTAAATTCTCGTTTTGTTGGGATCATTAAACAGGCAGATTTCAATGTCAGCTCTCATTCTGTATGGTTCGGATAAAGAATCAGAGTTGCCTGACTCCTGACTTTTCTGAAGAAAGAACAAATGGGGCGAGATGGTGTCGCAAACGGAAAGATGAAATGCAATGGGGATTTGTTGCTTTTCGAGCAACAGACGGTCATCGTCGCTGCACGAAGGGATGATAAGACATGCCGGCAAAATGAGGCATATGATAAAAAGAAAATTCTTCATCTGGAAAATCTGTTATCGTGCTGTTTAAGCTTCCTTCATTGGTAACAGTATCCGGGATAGAAAGTTTTAATAGAAGACCCAAGAGTCTGTTCAATAAATGTTTTTTATGAACAGACTCTTGGGTCTATAAAATCTCTTTTATATAGGAATAAATTGGCTATTCGTTTATTCGGTTAGCTGTTTTTACTTGTTTGATCTCTTTTAAAGAGCTGCAAAGGGATTCTACTTCACTGACGTCATGCACTAAAATGGTGAGGCGTCCCTCAAAGATTCCGTCGCTCGACTCAATATTGAGTTTTCGGATATTTACAGACATATTATCTGATATGACACGGGTGATCTGATTCAGAACTCCAACATTATCGATGCCTTTGATCAGAATGGTTGCTGCGAAAGATTGTTCTTTATGTTCGGCCCATTGAGCAGAGATGATGCGTGGTCCGAAGCTACTTTTTAATTTTGTGGCCAGCGGACAAGATCTTTTATGAACGACAACCGTTTCATTGTCGTTGATATATCCCAATACGTCATCTCCCGGAATCGGTTTACAGCAGGCTGCTATCGAATAGTTTTTTTTGCCGTTTACTTCGCGTAAAATGTATGTTTCCTTACGATTTATCTTGTTTTCGTTGCTATTCTTTTGTTCTGGTTGTTGTTTGTTGTCATCCTTTTTGCCGAAGGACATTTTCCAGTATTTCAAAAGTTTGTTTTCCGTCTTTTCGCGTACGAGTTTTCTGATGGAGTCATCCAGCTCAATCTCATCGGTAGCGATTTTCAGAAAAAGATCTTCTTTCTTATTTAGGCAAAAGTGTTCAAGAAGCTTATCTGTATTTTTTTGGGTGAGCTCCATTTCGCTTTTTTCAAAAAAGCTTTTTAATTGAGTTTCTCCTAATAAAATATTATTTCTCCTCTCTTTGCGCAGATAGGCGATCAGTTTGGTTTTCGCTTTTGCTGTATTGACATATGATAAGCATTCTTCTGTAGGATGCTGATTGCGGGAGGTTAATATCTCAACCTGATCTCCACTTTGTAATGGTTGACTGAGTGGCCCCAGTTTGTGATTCACTTTAGCCGCTATCGCATGTAAACCGATATTTGTATGTAGAGAAAAAGCGAAATCAAGTGCAGTCGCATCTTTGGGTAATGTTTTCAAGTCCCCTTTTGGTGTAAAAACGAAGATTTCGGATGCGAAGAGATTCAGTTTTATCGTGTCAAG
>JBOFCW010000031.1:0-4460 GCA_051646395.1 Bacteroidales bacterium | reverse complement strand
GGGGTTGCTCTACGCTTATGCTTTGGCGACGATCGAAGAAAATGCGGCCGGAGGCGAAATCGTTACGGCTCCTACTTGCGGCTCGTGCGGAGTAGTACCGGGCGTTTTGTATTACCTCAAACAAACGCGCGATTTTCGTGACTCGCGTATTTTACGCGCTCTTGCTACAGCGGGACTTATCGGAAGTGTGGTACGCCATAACGCGTCGGTATCTGGTGCTCAGGTGGGTTGTCAGGGTGAAGTGGGTGTTGCCTGTGCGATGGCTGCCGCGGCTGCATGTCAGCTTTTCGGCGGTACGCCGGCTCAAATTGAGTATGCTGCCGAAATGGGACTTGAACATCATCTGGGATTGACGTGCGATCCTGTTTGCGGACTGGTACAGATCCCATGTATCGAACGTAATGCTTATGCGGCGGCTCGTGCGCTCGATAGTAATATTTACGCGACTTTCTCCGACGGACGCCACCGCGTGAGCTTCGACAAAGTGGTCGAAGTGATGCGGCAGACCGGACATGATTTACCAAGTCTATATAAAGAAACCGCCGAAGGTGGATTGGCGAAAAACTATTATTCGCACAAACAATCCGGAGCTTCGGAATAACAAATTCTGCGATATGCGGTAAAAAAACGGGTTAATCACCGCAAAATATGCGGCGATTAACCCGTTTTTTGAAAATCCAGTATGACGTGACATCAATAATCGGATTGCAAATTGAGATTATAATTATCAATCTGTAAAATAAGATTTTATTTTTTTGTATATTTATCAGAGGGGATCTTGAAGGGTTTTGATAATCTTCTAATATCATCAGCTTATGAAGTATTCTTTTTTGACATCCGTTTTTGCTCTTTTTCTGATTCTTTCGGTTTCAGGATGCAAGGTTCAACGTGCAACAATACATGCTCTGCAATCCGACAGTTTGATTTATCAATCAATAAAAGACAGATTATTTCGAATCGACATCAAAGAGATGGTAGATGAGAATGGTCCCCAACGTGAGATGCTTTTCCCGATCGATAGTTACATCCAGGTAATGCCTGACAAAGCGATAGTCGTAACCGATCCGATCGTAAGCAATATTTTTAGGAGTAGTTACCGGGAAGATAAGAAGTATAAGCTTTCGGAGTTGAAGATCAATAAAAAGAGGGAGATCGAATTCTCTCTTACAGTTGATGCCGGTTATACCTGGTTTCCGTCTATGGTTATAACGGTTTATCCCGCCTCTGATAAATGTACGATACGACATAAAAGGAACGGAAATATAAGCGGAACAATTATGACCGGAACTTTTTATCCCTTTCGGGAATAAAGGCATTTTATTTTCAGGGGAATCCTTTTACCGGCTTTTATATTGGCTGGGCGACATACCCGTATGCTGTTTGAAATATTTCCCGAAAAAAGACTGATTCGCGAAATTGAGCTCTTCGGCGATTTGCTGGATGCTTTTGCCGGATGATTTGAGCAGGGTTTTCGCTTCGAGAATTACACATTCGTCGATCCACTGTCCGGCCAATTTGCCGGAAGCATCTTTCACTGCGGAGGAAAGATATTTAGGGGTCAGACAAAGTTTATCGGCATAAAAAGCTACGCTTCTTTCCCTTCTGTAATGTTCGGCAACCTCACGCATGAATCGTTCAAACAATTCCTCTTTTCGGGTTTTGACCGGACTATCAATCCGATAATGGTGTGAAAAAAACATACTTACTTCATAAAACAGAGCATGAAGCAAATGTTGTGTGATTTTTTTGCGATAGTCATCATCTGATAGCCGCACTTTACGCAAGAGCAACGTATGATATTCGAGCAAAGTTTCTTTTTCCTGTTCACTCAGATCCGTAATCGGATTTTCTTTGAAATACAGGAATATCGACAGCGTATTCTTGAAGTCGATTTGAGCATCCTCCAGAAACTTACGCGATAAAACGATGAAACGTCCTGAAAAGTCTTCGCTTACGTAAAACAGCTGGAGTATTTGATCGGGATGCATGGCTACGAGTTGATTGCTCCTTAACGTAAACCGCTCCAGATTGATGCCGAATTCAATAGTGCCCTCGATACAAACAGCAAACATGACATAATCAACCCGGGTGGGATAATCAAACAACGGGACCTTATTGATATCATTGAAAATAGCAAAGTCGTTCGTTATCGTTTCTGCTGAAGTGAGCTTCTTTACAATCTGAATATCGATTGTTCTAACCTGTTCTGTTGGCATAAAAAAAATCTATGTTCGGTTACAAACATAGATTTTTTTTATGAATAATAAAATACTATCGTTTTTATCCGGATAGATGTTATTGTTTTTTGAAGATTAATGTACCTCGCTGTGTCGGAACAAACAATGTCATATTATTCGGATTGAAAGAGACACTGTTACCCATCAGAGGGGTTATAGTAGTGTAAAACAAAGATACCTCCTGTGGAGATGTCATGCGCCAGCCTCCCGAAATATTTTGTGTTCCCGAACTTGCGGCAATGGTAGCCGTAAAGTCAAATTTATTATCCAGCTTAAGGGTTACCGTGCCTTTTTCCATACCGATCAGTTGGGCTACCCAGGTTCCGGGTAACTGCTTGGTCCGGTCGCAAATAGATCCCTGTGAAAGTTCATTCACATAGGTAACAACCAATTGTCGGGGATAATCGCTCGTAGGACGATCAACGAAATAACCGTGAATCCGGGCCCGTACTACTTCGCCGGAAGTCCCGGCCATGGCTCTGTATTTCTCTGCTAATTGGTTATAAACACCTTTGTCTGTAACCAAAGGTATATTCGCTCCCGCCATACAGTCGTAAAACAATGCCTGGTTGTCGATGATCTGGAAATCTCCGGCAAAGAAGAAATTCGATTCGGCGATATTCACCGGACCCAATCCCTGATTCATGTTCTTTACGATTACCGGTCCTATTCCACCGCCCTGATAAGCGGGTTGTGCGGGTTGGGTTGGTATTGCCGGAATGGAGGAAGAGTTCGGTACTGACGGAGTTGCCGGACCTGTCGTAGAAATTGTTGTTGTTCCGCATGCACTGAGCAAGACTGCTGCGAAAAGGAAAAGTTTTTTCATAATTGACAGATAAATTAGTTGTTCTTTTATAACAACAACTTTTAGTGTAAAAGGTTGATAATTCACCTGTAAGATATCTTTAAATAAAAAAATCCATTTATCCGGTTGAGAACCGGGTAAATGGATTTTTTTATTTAAAAGGAATAACGAACGATTCTGTCGTGGTTATTTTACTTTTTGAAGAATTTGCTTAGTTTTTTCAGGAGTAACGATACCATGTTCACCCACATTCCAGCCTCGGGAAGAGAATCGCTCAACAATGATCTGAATGGTTTCCTCGCCGATTTCATGTTCTGAAAGACGTGTTTTTACGCCCAATGAACGGTAAAACGCTTCCGTTTTGCGGATGGCCTCATCGATTCGCTCATCTTCCGAGCCCTCGTTGATACCCCAGACACGCGTAGCGTACTGAAGAAGTTTCTCCTTTTTCTCTTCACGCATTACATCCATCACGCCCGGATGAACGATTGCCAGGGTTACACCGTGATCAAGACCATGAAGCGCAGTCAGTTCGTGACCGATCATATGCGTGGCCCAGTCTTCATCCACACCCATGGATATGAACCCATTGAGTGCCATCGTTGCCGTAAGCATAAAATTGGCACACAAATCATAATCCTGATGATTCTGCATCAGTTTAGGCCCGATCTCAACCAATGTCTGTAACAAACCCTCTGCCCAACGATCCATCACCAATGAACTTTGAGAGGTAGTCAGATATTGTTCTAAAGTATGCGCATAGGTATCGATAATACCGTTTGCTACCTGGCGCTCAGGCAATGAGTAAATCACCTCCGGATCAAGAATCGAGAATTTCGGGAACGTTTTCGGATTCATAAACGCGAATTTTTCATTGCGCTCACGTCGTGAAATTACGGCTCCGTTATTCATTTCCGAACCGGTAGCCGGTAGTGTCAATACCGACGCCAGGGGAAGTGCACAGGTTGCGAGTTTATTGTCGAGCATAAAATTCCACGGATCGCCGTTATATTTTACACCGGTAGCGATAAACTTGGTTCCGTCGATCACCGAACCTCCGCCAACAGCAAGCAACATATCGACAGCCTGTTCTTTACAGATCTCGATGGCTTTGATCAGGGTACTGTAATCGGGATTGGCTTCGATGCCACCGAATTCAACCACTTCGTAACCGGCAAGTGCCTTTTTTACCTGATCATAAACTCCATTTTTGAATATGGATCCGCCACCATAAGTCATCATGATTTTGGTATCTTTTGAGATTAGCTCCGGCAAACGTGCAATCTGCCCTTTACCGAAAATAATTTTTACTGGATTCTGAAATTCGAAATTGTGCATAAGATTTAGTCGGTTTAAAAATTTAAAGGTTATGCTATTTTGGCGACAATATAAACATAAAAAATAACAAAATTTACTCC
>JBOFCW010000019.1:0-3175 GCA_051646395.1 Bacteroidales bacterium | reverse complement strand
GGGTAAAGATCGGGTGAAGTCTGGTCCGCTATTTTGCGCATCTCCCTGATTGTAGCAACTGTCAGAGAATCCCGTTCATTCCCTTCTTCGGGTAGTTCACTGCCTGCTTCGGCACATATGTCGTGGGGATTCAGATAGGAGAGGACCATCAGCATGGGTTTTTCGCAAGAATCCCTTTTGATTATGATTTTCGCAGCCGTTTCAGAAAGTCCCTCGCGGTCGTCACGGGTAAGGTGATGCTGAAATGAATAATTCACGGCACTGGCAAACATATTGCTGTTACCATGGGCATAGGGAAGGTGTACTTTGCCTCCATAATATGTGTCATATCCGGCATCCGAAAACAATGCTCCCAGGCTTTGTCGCTGCATGCGCCTGATTCCGTTCTCATCGGCATTCGAATATTTCCCCATGTTGTCGCGTACTCCATATTGGGCCGGAGAGGCTCCTGTCATTAAAGCGAAGCGGGAAGGTACGGAAACAGGATTCGCTACATAGCAATTTGAAAAACTCACTCCGTTGCGGAATAAACGATCCAGATTCGGAGTCGAAAATCCGTTATTGCCGTTGAGGTATGAAATCATATCATACGATTGCTGATCTGTCATGATCACGATGATATTCGGGCGGTTATCCCGGGCATATAAATGGGCAGAACCCGTTCCTATACAAGAAACGAGCCCTGCGATATAAGTGGAGAGATGGTTCATAATCTCTTTTCTGTTACCGGATTACTTTTAAAACTTTCTGACCGAATTTGATTAAATATGCACCCGAAGGAAGCTGAATTTCAAATGCTTCATTCGTAATGACACAGGTCGCTGATAATTGTCCCGAAATCGTGTAAACTTCGGCTTTGCAGGCGTCTGTAATACCTTCGATCCGAAGCGCGTCAGCACGGTTCAATACTCTGATCCGGTCGGACTCTTTATTTCCGATCGCACTGGCCACTCCTGTCGTTTTTACGATCAGCTCTTTTGATCTGGCTTTATTTTCACCATCGATAGCATATAAGTAAATGGAATATTCCTGCCCCGGTTCAAGTTCGTCTACCTCAAGGAAAGTGCTCGTCGTATTGAATGGCGACTGAGCCACAGGTGTACGGCATACGGAAGTTCCGGTTACGGTAAAGTCGTCGACATAAGCGATCACTCCCGGTTGTGTGCGGAAATCAAGGTCCATGCTGACCGCATCTTCCGGCACCAATAAACCTGTTACCTCCATAGGTACCCAATCGGAAGAAACGTTTTTATACGCGTCGTTGCCGCTCAGATGTGGTGATGCCAATGCCAGTGAACCGTCCTCCTTCAGAAATTGGCCCCACAAACGCATCTCTTTGTCTGTGGTGGAGTTTGATTCTACCCATCCTTTCAGCGAAATGTCTATCCTGCTACCAGCCTCTACCGGAATATTCTGGCAGACGCGCGCAAGAGCGTCTGTCCCGTCGAGCTTCCAACTGAAATTCCCGCTGGCCGCTCTTTCCGTAGAGCGTGCGACTGCTCCTTCGACCATCCATAAGGAAGACTCAGCCTCTGCGCTACCTTCCGTAACCAGTTCGACATTTTCTTCCTGTGCCCTTTTGGCTACAACGACCTCATATGTTTTGGCTAATAATCCTGCCTCCCAATTAAGAGTGAAGCCGTTATCCGTGATATTTGTCGGTTGGTGCCATTGGGCGGCTTTTACCGAAACCTGGTATAAGCTGACGTCGTAGATACGCAGACGAGCACATCCTTCCGGATCGGATGTATAGGAGATGCGTAAAGCGCTTACATCGGTGTCATCAATGGGCAGCGTATATTTGTAGGCTTTGCCGGCATTTTCGTTTTTTGCAGAAACAGTATGAACCGTTACCCATGAGTCATTTACTTTTTTCTGCAAAAGCAGGTTGCTGAGGCAGTCTCCATCCGGACCTACCGAATGATCTTTTCCTGAAGGTTGAAACTGTGCTACGATCACAGCATCACCGATACCGGTTGTCGTCGTAACGGGAAATACCAAACCAGATGCACCCGTATGGTTTAAAACGATAACGCCGGTCGAGCCGTCGTTTGCGGCTTTCTGATCGGGTACGATCGCGCAGTTTTCATATTCCCAGCCATTTTGTTCGCCTGTCGCATTCCATTGAGTCGGTTTCGCTGAAGCTACCCATTTACCTGTGGTTAATTCGTTGTTGAAATTTTCGGAATAAATCAATTCCTGGGCGGTTAGTGATCCTGAAACCAATAATCCGCTGATCATTAATTTGAAAGTGTGTGTAAAATTTTTCATAAGTATCTTATTTTTGAGAATCAGTTGTGATGCCCAAAAATAAGATGCTCATGTTCGGTAAAGGTTTTATTTCCGGTCAGAGAGGTTTGATTTTTTGTTTTTGTTTGCCTTTTGTCCTTTATTTATATTGGAGCCCATTTTTACCCGGGTATCTTTTCGCCATCCGTTTAGTTTTGAGAGCAGTTCTGCTGTCAGGGTTGGCTGCTCTGTTGCCAGGTTTTTTGTTTCTGCCGGGTCATTCTTCAGGTCATACAATTCGATTCGTCCCTGGTTATAGAAGTCAATCAGTTTATAATCGCCGCTTCGGATAGCGGAAGAAATATAGTCGCCGGTCGACCCGGGACGTTCTGTCGCTTTATGCCAGAATAAATCTCTTTTGTGCTTGTTGCCCGGTTCTTTTCCGTTTACCTGAGTTTTGATACTGATCCCATCGAGTTCGGCTTTCGGATCGACCGGGAGATTGCACATATCAGCCAGTGTCGGCAGCAAGTCGTAACTTGTTACCGGAGTATTTATGGCGTAGGCCTTTTTCTGGCCGGCATTGTGAATCAGCAACGGCACGCGGATACCTCCTTCATACAAATGCCCTTTTCCGGCTTTAAGCGGATAATTGGTCGTGGCCAACTCACGCTGGTTTCCGCGATTCGACAAACCGCCGTGGTCGGAAATCAGCACGATGATCGTATTGTCGTAAATGCCTTTTTCTTTGAGCGTCGTGATCAGCTTGCCTACTCCTTCGTCAACCGATTCGATCATGGCGGCATATACGGGGTGATCCTGTTGTGTTTTACGGTCGCCGGCCTCTTCTTTCATCATCGGGTCTGCTTCCAGTCCCATTTGTTTTATTTTCCGAGTATACCTCTCCGTCATCTCTTTTTTTGCTTCGAGCGGAGTATGCACGGCG
>JBOFCW010000010.1:0-17495 GCA_051646395.1 Bacteroidales bacterium | reverse complement strand
ATGCATATTTCATGTACTTCCCATCTTTATAAACATCCCCTTCTACCCGATTTCCGTTTTCGTCACGCATTATAACCCGGCCGCCTTCGGTATTCGATATGATCCGTTGGGTTTTATCCAACCAGACGCATTGTAATCCAAGCGATACGACCATCCGGATTTGAGGAATATTTGTCACGAAACGAACATTCGTATTTAAACGCTGACTTCTCGAACCAATACCTCCGTTCGAATTATTGCATTCATAAATGGCGGCATATTTGCGATTTTGTTGATTGATTGTCGTCGGTTTATAAACATATTCACGCCCCGTATTCGTACGTTCAATGTTCATATAAGCACCATCAACTATAATACTTGTATTCAGAGCGGGAATCTTCCCAAAGTTAATTGTATATTCAAGTCCCCATTTATCTATTCTGGCTCTGTTACCGGGACGATTGTATCCACCGAACGTGGTATCGTTCGTAAAAGGAACAGGCACACCGTTATTCATCAAAACGCCGTCGATATATTCGGGAAGCGACGTAGTGCGTTCATAGATCCGGTAAGGTAATGCGGTCAGATGATTATCAAATGTGAATGCATTTTTCAGTTTTTCGTTGAAATAACAAACAGAACCTTTAACACCCCCGATATTCAGATCAATGCCTATTTCATAATTGCGACTTTGCGGAAGTTTCAAATCAGGATTGGATGTATCATTTACCACACTACTTGTCATGATTGCCATCTGATCTTTAAAATCTGCACTCAGATAACTATAGCTTAATACATCTCGATAAAAAGGATCCGGATAAAGGTGAATCAGCGTTGGCATTTTATGTTGAATCCCCCAACCGGCGCGCAAACTTAACAAACGCAAACCTTCCGCGCGCGGACGTTCGACAATTGCATATTTGACATTAAAACGCGGATCGAAAGAAAGCTTGTAACCAGCTGCATCCGTAATTACATTGGTCATTCGTAACCCTGCCTGCAACTCGAGCGATGAGGCGTTGATATCGATATTCAGTTTATCTTCAATAAAGAAAGAATAGTTATGAATGTATGGGATATCATCGAACGAACGATCCCGATAGCCCAACGGCATATACTCACCCCATTTCCCTTTTCCATTATTTCCGATGGTTGACCATTCGGTCCCTACGAGAGCTTTATTGAAAACTGGTCCCAACTTATGACAGGCGTTGGCTGATATTTTCCCCTGAAGGTATAGAGGTTTCCCTTCTACCACACGAATCTGATTGTATGACGAAGGCAAGAACAATGCCAGTTGCTCTCCGCTTGCGGTCGTATAAGTAACCGGAATGGGATTAGTACCTTCATACTCTTTATTTTCTTCCATCCGTTGATAACCATAACTACCGAACAGGGTATATTTCACACAAGTTATCCAGGATTTATTAAACAACCAGTTACCGAACAGATTCAGGTTGACCTCGTTGTCTTTGTTCTTTATATATTCGTTCCGTTTTTTATCCGGATCATTCTTTGTCGTATTCAACGTTAAATAACCCGATGCTTTGGCATTGAAATTCAATTTTGAATCACCAATGGCAAAACGGTTCGAATAACCTAACTGACCGCTGATTCTATTATAAGAGTCGGCTTCAGAACGGATGTCTTTGAAAGCATATGTATAATCTGCATCGACATTAAAGAACCCTTTATTGGGTCCTAAAGCAATCCCCTTACCCAGTGCCGCAGATTTCAGACGCGGATCTGTTTTTAAAGAAATTTCATAAGGAGTTATTCCGGCTTTGGTTGTCATAATAACGGCTCCTGAGGTCATATCACCATATTCTGCAGAAGCAACGCCCCGGATCACTTCAACCGATTCGATACGGTCGGCTGAGATTTTACGTGTATCAACACCGGTTCCTCCTGAATTCGGGAATCCGGTTTCATCTTTATTCGTTGAGATCCTTTGTAGATTCGCATCATTCGAAATACGTGCACCATCGACCACCAAAGAAGTACCCAGGGCATTCACCTCATTCGAGGTATCCGTTTCACGAATCGTGAGAACGCCGGGTTTACTTAAATCCGGATTGGCGGTCACCTGGCCGGGTAATAACTGTAAAACATCCTTGATAGATGCCGCTTGTAAATGCTGAATAGCCGTACGTCCGATTTTAGACGACGAGTTGATGTTTGTTCCGGCTTCAGCTGTTACAACCACATCTTTTAATGTCAAATCCTGGGCATGCATTTTCAAACGTATCCCGGTAAGACTTTGTTTTACATTGATTTTTTTTTCAATCTTCTGGTATCCCAGACAAGAGACTTCAATCATCCACTCTCCTTGCGGAACATCTTTTATCGCAAAAGCTCCGTTATCATCCGTGACCGCCCATACGTTCAATGCCGGTAAAAGCACCACCGCATAGGGTATCTTCTCATTTGAAACCATCTCGCTCACGCTTCCGGCGATCTCAAATTTAACTTTTCCCTGTCCGAAAACAGGGAAAAGAGAATGACCGAATAAAAGCACAATAAGCGTGATGAGTCCCATTCCTTTAGGGATTCTCATTTTCTAACTATATATAAATGTATTACAATACTATTTTGGTGGTCTGATTACCGATTCTGATCAGATATATGCCTTTTTTCAGAGGAATCAATACCTGCGATTCTATCATTTGATAAGCAAAAACACATTTTCCGTCAATTGTATTAACCGAAATCGCAACCGGCTGATCAGAAGAGACTTCTAATCCTTCCGATAATTGTTTGATTTGAACCGACGAATTTATAATTTGTTTTACAGGCGTAGTGATATCCGACAAGTCGTAATAGTGGGCCTGACCTTTTTTTATCCCATCTTCCTTATGCCCGAAACGCGTAATCACAGCTTCTTTTCCATTAAAATCTGCACTATATCCAAAATTAGCAATGTCGGCTCCCTGAGGTGGTGTCATTTTAGCCGTCATCGTCCAATTACCAGAGGCATCTTCTGAGAATAGATAACAAAATCCTTTGTTATTCGTGGTGATCATCGCATAATTTCCTTTAAGTCGGATAATAGATCCCAACGTCTGGGTATGATCTGCATCACTCAGTTTTATTCCGGTATCGGTCCACTTTCCGGCTTCATTTTTTTTATAAACCAGTACGCATTTATTAAGCAGGTCATTAACCAGCAATGTTTTCTCATTAAAGCTAAGCGCATAAGCATTGGAAGAAGTCGTAAAATCAAGTTTGTCTACAAGTTCCCAGCTACCATTCTTTTTCTCATAAACATGTCCTCCCAAATCAGGAGAACCGACAACTACCGTATTTTTATAAACGGATACCTCACGGCCATATCTTGCTTTTACAGAGGGAGTATGCTGAAATACTTCCTTCCAGACACCATCGTTATCTCGTTCGAAAATACTTGCCGTCCCATAAGAATCAGCTCCCGCTTTGGGTGTTCCGACAGCCATCACATTTCCATCGATAGCAACAGCACTCCCCCATAATGCATCCGTATATGGATTTGCCGGGGTGATATTTAATTGCTCCGGAATCCATTTCCCAAGATCGTTTTTAACATATACTGAAACACAACCGTTTTTCTTTCCGGCATCAGCGAAAGATTGTGTCATTCCAACAACCAATCTTTTTCCATCGGTTGCCATACACAAACCAAATGCAGCTCCTTTTTCGTCTAAAGATGAATGGATGGTTTGATCCACCAGCCATTCTCCCTGATTATTTTTCTTGTAGACATAAATCCGTCCGACGCGCGATTTTAAAGGGTCATTCGGTGAATTAGCCGTATAATTGCTTACAAAAATATCCCCATCTCCTATTGCCGACGCCCATCCGAAGTTACATTCTGCCGTAGTTTCGGGCTCGTTCAGGTTTTGTGTCGGAACCTTTAGCACTAAATTATCTGCTTTTAACTGTGTAAAACTTCCAAAAGCTGCAAAAATACAGAATACAATAAGTAGTTGTGTTCTCATACGCTCATTCTTTTATTAAATTTAACAATATAGAGAGATGTATAATTTTAAAAACTTCGTGCAATCTACTAATTAACCCTAACAAATAATCAATTCAAAACACAAAAAAACTACTATTATCTAATAAAGAACCCATTTAAGCAACAATATACCCAATTTTAAAAAGAAATACTATCTTTTTATCCGGCAAACCAAGGTTTCATTTTTTTATCTTGTTGATAATTTAATGTTATCTGACAAGAAATTGAAGTATGTATATCAATCCGACGGATCGAAAGAAAAACAATGTTTAAGGGCTATGAGAATATATTGTTGAAAACGAATAATAATTTAATATATTTGCGTAAATCACATTCTATTTTTAAATATCAGATCTTTACAAACAGGTCTGATTCGACTTAATTTTAATATCAAACTTTATTTCTTTTATGAAACACAGTAAATCTATCCTGGGAGGTTCGATGCTCTTATTCTCTATTTTTTCGATGCAAGGGGCTGAGCCAACAGGAAAAGGGTTCAAAAAGCTCAATGAAATTTTAATTGAAGCGACTGAAATCCTGAGTGAAGTCACCACACCGGAGCAACTACCTCAAGCAATCAAATCAATCCGAAAAATTCAAAAAAAATACGGACATGACAAAGCCGTTGAAGCGGTGCTTTCCCTGTCCTCTTCAACTTGCCCTGCTAATCTTTTCAAAGAATATCAGGATGCTTTGCAAAATCAGGCCGCTTTGAAAGATGCGGGTAAACGCCTGGCCATGGCGGGGATCTTGAGAAATGATGAATATGGAATGACTTACCGCGATTTTACAGAAAAAATGAATTTGCCCGATGAAAATACAGATGAGCAGACCGTCATCGAAGGGGCTCCCTATGAAACGAAAGAGCAACGGGACAAACGTATGCAATGGTGGCGAGATGGCAAATTCGGAATGTTTATTCATTACGGATTATATTCGGGATTAGCCGGTGAATTAAATGGGAACAAATATGAGGGTTGTGTTGAATGGATACAGATGCAATCAGGCATGGATAGTGAGAATTACGGCGAACTGGCACTTAAAAAATTCAAACCACAGACAGGAAAAGCGAAAGAATGGGTCGCATTAGCCAAAGAAGCCGGGTGCACCTATACCGTATTGACTTCCCGACATCATGAGGGATTCAATATGTTTGACACACAATATTCCGATTTCAATGTTAAAAAAGCCACAGGAGTTGATGTAATCGACGAATATGCCAAAGCATGCACTGACATGGGAATGAAAGCCGGTTATTATTTTTCCTTGCTCGACTGGTATCATCCGGATTATGATCCGACAGGATCAGGTATATCCTACCCGAAAGGAAATTATGACGCCGAAAAGCTTGGAAAACGCACGTTTGGAAATCATGAAAAATACAAACAGTATCTATATAATATTTTTGATGATCTGACATCAAAATATCAGGTCGACCTTGTATGGTGGGATTTCAGTCAACCTAAATTTCAGGGTGACAAAGCATGGGGTGCAACAAATCTGATGAAAAATCTATTTGAAAAATACCCGATGGCAATTCAGAACAATCGCCTCTATCATTCGGATAATCACCTTAGTGAAGGTGGAATTAAGGTCACTCCTACCTGGAAAGGGGATTACTCTACTGCCGAGCACCATATCCCGGCAACAGGTATTGACGGTGACTGGGAGGCTTGTCAAACGCTAAACGGCACCTGGGGTTATTCTGCTGAAAACCAAAAATGGAAAACGTCCGAAGCTTTGATTCAGGAACTTATCGATGCTGTTAGTCGTGGCGGAAACTTTCTTTTGAATATAGGTCCTGAACCCGATGGGTCTATTCCTCAGGAGAGTATTCGGTTGTTTAAGGAGATTGGAGCGTGGATGCAGATTAACAATGAGGCCATTTATGGAACGCGGGCTAATCCTTTCGATGTTGAATTAGATTGGGGACGCGTAACTCGCAAAGGGGATGATGAGATTTTTATCTTCGTTTACAAAAAACCAGAGAACAACATAATTTCATTACCATGTATATTTGAAGAAGGAACAACTGCCACCTTACTTGACGGCGGCAAAAAAATGAAAACTTCGACAGACAAAAACGTAAAAACAACGTCAATAGATGTATGTGATCTTTCATTAAATAATGGACCTTCAGTTATAAAAATCAAAGGAAAACGGATTTAAACCTTCCGTCAGGAATACTCCTTTTGAGAATATTTCAAAAGATTGGAGCTTTTTTGAAGGCTCCAGTCTTACCAATCTGATTTTATTTTTATTCCTACCCGAAAGATGGGCCCTCTGCGGAGACTTCTGTTGTCCTCTGCGGAGAATCCTGCTGTCCTCTGTAGAGGTTTCTACTGTCCTCTGCGGAGAGCCTCTTCCCGTAAAAGGTTCACTTCTATTTTTTCTTTCGATACAATAAGAATACAATAGATATCATCATGTTTTTTTACCTGATCCAATCTTTCTGTTTATATATTTGTTATTGAATTTGATTCTGCATTTTACTGATCAAAAGTATCGTTGCAGAAAATAACTTTTCTCATTAAATCTTACAGAAATGGATACAGTAGAAAAAGTATTTGAAACAATTAAGGCTGCAGGTGAGCCTGTTAACGCAGGAAAAGTAGCCGAACTTTCCGGTATCGACCGCAAAGAGGTAGATAAAGCATTTAAAAAACTGAAGGAAGAAGGAAAGATTGTCTCTCCTAAACGTTGTTTCTGGACAACAGCGTAAAATTGAATCCTTACCTGATTCGACAAAAAACGGTTCTGAATGTCAGAAAACAGACAATCAGAACCGTTTTTTTATTTTGCTTACCGACAACTAAAAAGAGTATCGGCTATTTTGCAGACCAAAATCAAGCCAATGCGTCAACAGGCTCCTCAGCGATGATTTGACGAAGCATATTACGCATAATCGCATTCTGCGTAAACAAATCATGCTCGGGATCTTTGTCCGGAGTATGCATCGGACTTTTGAAATAGAATGACAACCAACTCTGGATTCCGTAAAAACCACAACGTTGTGCCAAATCTGTCAACAATACCAAATCCAGACAAAGAGGAGCAGCAAGGATTGAGTCACGACACAAAAAATCCACCTTCAACTGCATCGGATATCCCATCCAGCCGAACAAATCGATGTTATCCCATCCCTCTTTATTATCTTTACGAGGAGGATAATAATTGATTCTCACCTTGTGATAAATATCCCCATATAATTCCGGATGCTTTTCGGGACGTAAAATCGTATCAATTACAGACAATTTACTCACTTCTTTTGTTTTGAAAGAATCCGGATCATCAAGAACTTCGCCATCTCTGTTTCCAAGGATGTTTGTGGAGAACCACCCGTTCAAACCTAACATACGGGCCTTCAACATCGGAGCCAGAACAGTTTTCATCATCGTCTGACCGGTCTTGAAATCCTTTCCGCAAATAGGAACGCGTTTGATTTCTGCCAATTCCCAGATCGCCGGCATATCAACGGTAAGCGCAGGTGCTCCATTAATAAAAGGCACGCCCTCTGCAACAGCGGCATAAGCATAACACATACTTGGTGCAATTTCAGAAGAATTCTCTTTCATTGCTTTCTCCAGATTCGCCAGAGTCATATGTGTTTCAGTCATCGGAACATAAACCTCCGTACTTGCAGCCCAAATCACAACCAGACGATCACAGTTGTTTTTTTCTTTGAATTCGCGTAAATCCTGTCGAATCTGTTCGGTAAGTTCCCATTTATTTTTGGCTTCTTTTACCCATGTCCCATGAAGGCGTTTTACAAAATCCTGATCAAAAGCTGCCTTCATCGGCTTAATTGCCTGAAGCTCCTGCTTCACTCCATCAATATCTTTTTCCTTCAATACCTCGGCATGCAAAGCCGCTTCATAAACATTATCTTCAAATATATCCCATCCTCCGAATACGATATCCTCTAGTTTTGTCAATGGAATAACATCTTTAATCAGAGGTTCTCTTTGTTCTTTTCCTTTACCAAGTGTTATCGTTGACAATTGTGTGATAGAACCGATTGGCAAAGCCTGTCCTTTTTGAACAGCTAAGGTACCTGCTACGAAAGTAGAAGAAACTGCGCCTCCAAGACCAACAACCAAAACACCAAGTTTCCCGCTAGCACTTTTTACATTAATTTTTTCCATGTTATTTGTGATTTATAACCATTGCAGAGCAATGATTACATGAATTAATAATACTGTTTTACAAAACTAAATTATTTGTTTTAAGTGATATAAAATAATTCAACAAAAATAAAAAACACGTTATTCGCCGAACAGGTCGATTTTATCTATTAATTCGTCATTCTTTCGCATTACTCATTCATCCTATAAAAATACATGTATGTAGATGAAACTTTATACTTTCTTGAAAAAGCCAATCAGAACAATCTTTCGGATAGATAAACCTTTGTGAATGTAAAAAAATATTAGATTTTTGTAGGCTCAAAAAATTTTCCTTCAATTGATGAAAAAGACAAAAAAAACATTCTTAATAATTGCATTCTTTTTGGGATATCTCTCTCCAATTTTTGCGCAAACAAAAACATTGGAAGGAATCATCCGGGACTCATTGACACAGGAGCCACTCGCCTATGTCTCTGTATATCTGAAAGGAACAACCAAAGGAGCTATGACAGATGAAGGAGGTTCTTTTCGTCTTGAGGCGATACCCTCCCAGGTTTTACTGGTTTCTTGTATCGGTTATAAAGAGTTTTCTGCATCTGTTTCCTCTTTAAAAGGGAACCCGGTAATCATCGAGCTGGCTCCCTCTCAATATCAATTAGGCGAGGTAACAATTAAGCCAAAGAAAGAAAAGTATTCAAAAAAAGGAAATCCAGCAGTAGAGTTTGTCCAAAAGATCATTAAGAATAAAAAAGCCGGTGATCCACACTCTCAGGACTATTATACCTATCAGCGATATGAGAAACTGACATACGCACTAAACGATTTTGACAGTATTCAACAACAGAAATGGTTGTATCGCAAATTCAATTTTCTCCAGAATTATGTCGATACATCAGAGATATCTAAAAAACCGATCCTTACAGTCTCGACGAAAGAAACAATCGAAAATAACTATTATAGAAAATCTCCTCACACGACTAAAAAAATTATCGACGCCTATAAACGGGATGGTCTGGACGAAATGTTACCCGAAGAGAGCCTGAATGCGCTTTTTGGAGAGGCATTTAAAGAAATAAACATTTACGATAATGATATTTCTTTGTTCTTCAACCGGTTTGTCAGTCCGATCTCGTCTATGGGGCCTAGTTTTTATAAATACTATCTTTTAGACACACTTGTTATTGACGGACTGAAATATCAGGACCTCGGATTCGTGCCCATGATTTCTGAATCGTTCGGTTTTACCGGACATTTGTATGTTGCGTTGGATTCGACCTATTTTATCAAAAAAGCCGTGCTGAATATTCCCCAGGATATCAACCTGAATTTTGTCGATAAAATGTCAATCGTGCAGGAATACGAACGAACACCGGGAAATATCCGTCTCCTGCAAAAAGATGATATAGCCATTGAGTTCAAGCTTGTAGACAAAACACGGGGAATATATGCCCGACGTACCAATACTTACCGGAAACATTCATTCCATGCTCCCGACATGGCTGTTTTTGCCGAAGCAAATCCGGTACTTACTCTACCCGAAGCAAAATACAGGGACGAAAATTACTGGAAAGATAATCGGCATGAAGCCATAAGAGAAAAGGAAAACGCCGTCAAAAAGATGTTGGTAAACCTTCGGGAAGTTCCCTTATTTTATTATACGGAAAAACTCGTATCTACCATTGTCGGCGGATACATCCTGACTGCTCCCGAAAAAAGCAAATTCGACATCGGTCCGATCAACACGGTGATCAGTGGAAATTCTTTCGAAGGGGCTCGCTTCCGTCTGGGAGGAATCACTACTGCCGAACTCAACAAACGCTGGTTCGCACAAGGATATGCCGCATACGGAACACGCGATGAAAAATTCAAATACAAGGCTCAGTTAGAGTACAGTTTTATTGATAAAAAAGAACATGCACACGAATTTCCCGTCCATTCATTGCGGGCTTCTTATTTTTATGATATCGATCAGCTGGGGCAGCAATATCTTTTTACGAATAAAGACAATATCGTCATGTCGCTCAAGCGCAAAAACGATGATCGGATAAGTTATCTGCGTAAAGCAGAAATAAGTTATCAGCGTGAACATTACTTCGGATTATCTTACAACATCAATCTTCGCAACAAAATTGAATATGCTACGAATTGTCTGCGTTTTGATCGTTTGCAATCTGACGGGAGCATCCTCCCATTAAATAAGTTTATGATGACAGAGGCCGAGTTCAAGCTTCGATTTGCACCCGGTGAAAAATTTTACCAGATGAAAACCAGGCGTATCCCGATAACCCAGGATGCCCCGGTTACCTATATTTCGCATACAACAGCCAGGAAGGGTTTTCTGGGCTCCGATTACACCTACAATCGCACAGAAATCGGATTTGAAAAACGTTTTTGGCTCTCTGCTTTTGGCTATGTGGATACCTATCTGAAAGCAGGTAAAGTTTGGGACGCTGTCCCTTTCCCGATGCTTGCATTGCCAAATGCGAACCTTTCATATATAATTCAGCCTCAGTCTTACGCATTGATGAATGCTGTTGAATTCATTAATGATGAATATGCATCCTGGGATGTGACTTATTTTTTGAACGGATGGATTTTCAATCGCATACCCGGAATGAAATTTCTTAAATGGAGGGAGGTTGTTTCCTTCAAAGGTTTGTTTGGAAATCTGAGCGACAAAAACCTACCACAAAACAATCCGAATTTGTTCGTCTTCCCCGAAGGATCCTATTCAATGGGGAAAAAACCCTATATGGAAGCCTCTGTGGGAGTGGAAAATATATTCAAACTTCTTCGCGTGGATTATGTATGGCGCTTGTCTTATCGAAACCATCCCAACATAGATAAAAGCGGAGTTCGTATCAGTATGCATATCTCTTTCTAAAACATTTTTATATATTTGTGTTCAAGCAATTTACCTGAATACATATGTTAAAAAAAAATATACTAATTCTATTTCTTTCGGCAGTCTCCCTGACTGCCTTTTCTCAGTCCGGTCCGGAACGAACTTTCCAGATACCGCTGAAGCTTCCGCCATTATTGAGTGGTAATTTCGCAGAATTACGGTCCAATCATTTTCATTCCGGTATCGATTTCAAGACACAAGGATCAATCGGTTATCCGGTCTATTCATTTGATGAAGGATGGGTATCGCGTATCTCCGTTTCTCCCTGGGGATATGGAAAAGCACTTTACATCAGTCACCACAACGGACTAACAACAGTTTATGCTCATTTGCACAACTTTACGCCGGCCATTGATACATACAGAAAAGAATACCTGTATGCAAAAGAATCTTTCATGACCGATATCTACCCGGAAAAAGATGAAATTCCCGTAAAAAGGGGTGAGATAATCGCAAAGAGCGGAAATACGGGGAGCTCCGGTGGCCCCCATCTTCATTTTGAAATCAGGGATACAGAAACACAAGATCCGATTGATCCGATTCCGTATTTCATCGGAAAATTAAAAGATACAACTAAACCCGAATTGAGAACTCTCAGAATCTATCCTCTTGGAGGTATCGTAAACGGAGGGAGTGCTCCTGTTAACGCAGGTGCTCATAACAATGGGAATGGATCGGCTACAATTGATAAAGCATTTACCGCCTGGGGCAAGATCGGGCTCGGAATCAAAGCTTATGATAAAATGGATAGCCTTTATCATATTTATGGGGTCAAACAAGTGCGGCTTTATGTTGATGATTCGCTCCATTTTTCGATGCAACACAATCGTTTCGCTTTTTCTGACACCCGATATCTGAACTCTCTGATCGATTATCCGGAATGGCAAACCCGTCGCTCGATGATTATGAAACTTTTTGTAGATCCTGGTAATAAATTGCCGTGCTACCGCCAAATGAAAGAACGGGGCGAAATAACGATCAATGAAGAACGGCCCTACAATATTCGGCTGGAACTGTCTGACGCTTTCGGAAATAAGAGAGTATGTCGTTTTGTAATCCGGGGTAAAGAATCATCTCTTCCCGCTGCAAAAACAACAGGCGCATATTACTTTGCTTTCGATCAGACGAATGTTTTTGAAACTGATAGCTTTAATATTGAATTCCCTCAGGGTGTCTTATACAGAGATCTGGATTTCAAATATCAGAAGAAAGCCAATCCCGGAGGGTATGCCGATATTCATCAGATTCATGACCCTCTAACGCCACTGCATACCTATTGCCCGGTCGGAATCAAACTGAACAACGATTCTCTATCGGATAAGTCGAAATATTTTCTGGCGGAGGTACGCAATGGAGAGACTGTATATGCCGGAGGTAATTATGAAAATGGTTTCGTAAAAGGCTCTATCCGAACATTCGGCTCTTTCACCGTTGACGCCGATACTCTTGCCCCCTCATTAAATGCCATTCGTCCTGAAAGTTGGAGTAAAACAGGCCAAATACGATACAGTATGACCGATAAACAATCGGGAATAAAAAAATGGCGGGGAGAAATCGATGGGGAATTTGCGTTGTTCGAACAAGACGGAAAAAGCAACATTTTGGTTTATAAAATGGATTCAAAACGGATTGAAAAAGGAAAAAAACATACCCTGACAATGATTCTGACAGACAAATGCGGAAATGAGAAAAAGGATGAACGCGTATTTTATTGGTAATTTTTTATTTCTTTGCATTATAAACATCAATCCACTATTAATTATATGAAGAAACTTTTCTCTTGTTGTATAGCTCTTTTGGGCTTATACGCAAGTCATTCGCATGCCTGCACCAGTTTACTGGTAGGGAAAAAAGCCTCTGCCGACGGCTCTACGATGATTACCTATGCTGCCGATTCGCATGTATTATACGGAGAACTTTATCACTGGCCTGCAGCCACTTACCCAAAAGGATCAATGCTGGATATCTATGAATGGGACACAAATAAGTTTTTAGGAAAAATCCCACAGGTAAGTGAAACTTATTCTGTTACCGGAAATATGAACGAACACCAGCTTACAATTTCCGAATCTACGTGGGGTGGTCGTGAAGAGCTAGCAGATACTACAGGAATCATGGATTACGGCTCATTGATTTATGTTACCCTTCAACGTGCGAAAACGGCACGTGAAGCTATCAAAGTGATGACTGACCTTGTGAAAAAACACGGTTACTACAGCTCTGGAGAATCCTTTTCAATCGCCGATCCGAACGAAGTCTGGATTATGGAAATGATCGGTAAGGGAATAGGTAATAAAGGAGCGGTATGGGTTGCGGTTCGTATTCCGGACGATTGTATTGCTGCTCATGCTAATCAGGCTCGTATTCATACCTTCCCTCTCGACGATAAAGAAAACTGTATTTATTCGCCGGATGTAATCTCATTTGCCCGCGAAAAAGGTTATTTCAATGGATTGAACAAAGATTTCAGTTTCTCTGCTGCATATGCTCCTGCTGACTTCAGTGCTCTTCGTGGTTGTGATGCTCGTGTTTGGTCTTTCTTCAATAAGTACAAACAAGGAATGGATATTTATCTTCCTTACATAAAAGGAGAAGATAAAACACCCATGCCCCTCTATATCAAACCCGATAAATTACTCACTGTGAGAGATGTTCAGGACATGATGCGTGATCACTTTGAGGATACACCGTTTGACATGACGCAAGATGTCGGAGCCGGTCCTTTCGGTGTGCCTTATCGTTTCCGTCCGATGACATTTACGGTCGATTCGGTAAAATATACCAATGAGCGAGCTATCGCAACGCAGCAGACTGGTTTTTCATTTGTTTCTCAAATGAGAAGCTGGCTACCGAATGCGATCGGAGGAATCCTTTGGTTCGGAGTAGATGATGCCAACACATGTGTTTATGTTCCTATGTATTGTGCTATGACCGAAATTCCGGAATGCTATCAGGTTGGAAACGGAGATATGTATAGCGTTTCATGGAACTCTGCTTTCTGGGTACACAATTGGGTTGCAAATCAGGCTTATTACCGGTATAATCAAATGATCGGAGATATCCGGATGCTTCAAAATCAGCTGGAAGAAAAATATCAAACCATACAACCGTCAATAGAGAAAGCTGCGTTAGCACTGTATGAAGTTAATCCCAAAGAAGCGATTGACTATCTGAATCATTACTCGGTTACGGAAGCGCAAAGTGCAACAGCCAACTGGAAAAAACTGGGCGAATACCTGCTTATCAAATATCTTGATGGAAATGTAAAAAGAGAAAAAAAGGGAGAGTTCGAACGTACGCCATACGGAGGAGCTGCTTATCCGCAGTTTCCGGGATATTCTGAAGAATATTATCGTTCGGTTGCCAAAGATGCCGGCGACCGCTTGAAAGTCACTTTCTGATTTCTATAAAAAACAAGCGCGATGTTCCTTAACATCGCGCTTATTTTTTTCAATCTTTCTGATCCGGTATCGTTGATTTATTGCCGTCTCTTGTGGCAATATAAGTTGGAGACATGATCTCCACACCGGCTTTATTGAATGTATCCTGAATGTTTTCCAAGAGTTTACTCATGATAACTGGCTGTTTTTCATCATCCTTTACATAAGCATTGATTTGATATACAGGATACCAGTCATTGAGTGATAATTCCAGAACAAACGGTTCCGGTGTTTTTTCGATTCCGTCTGTCGCTAAGGCCGCATCGATGAGCAATTGATGTACTTTTCGCCAGGGTGCATCATAACCAATGGTTACCTGAGTATGAATAATCAAACCATAATCTCGGGCAGACGCACTATAATTTGTCGTATGAGATGACATTATAAATGAATTCGGAATCGTAATGATCTCATTCTTACGGGTACGTAAACGAGTCACAAAGGGCGTTTTTTCGATTACACTTCCCATTACATCATTCAATTTTATCTGATCTCCTATTTTAAAGGGACGCATATAAGTGATTACCAAACCGGCCATGATATTCGCAATTACCGAACTGGAACCTAAAGAAACGATCAAACCTACAAATACGGACACTCCCTGAAAAACCTTTGAATCCGATCCTGGCAGGTAGGGATAAATCATAGCGATCATGAACGCATATAAAAGAAAGCGTATAATCTGATAAGAGGGACGTGCCCAGTCGACATAAAATCCGGTAACCTTCATCCTCCCGCTCGCTATCTCTTCCGAAAGATATTTCAATCCTTTTACCAGATACCGTACAGCCAGCCAAATTACAATGATCGTGAATAAATTCGGTAAATAATCGACAAAACCCTTGGATATTTTTTTTACCGGATCAAGGATATAATGAAAGATCGTATAAGCCAGCTTTTCAGTCTGGGGAAAAATGGAAAAAAACAAAGGAATTGAGATCAGTAATGATATAAAAATAAGCAGATATCTACCGATATTCGCCAAAAACACGAGTAGCTTTCCTTCGCTTTGAGTGCCCAAAACCTCATAATCTTTAATTTTTATCGGTTTTAGTTTTTTCTCCTCCAGATGTTGGATCTTCTTTTTAATATATAAGAATAGTTTTCTACAAAGAATAATGACAAATACCTGAGCGGTCAATAAAAGCAATAGAAAACCAATGTGTTTGAAAGTTTCGCGCAAACTGTATCTTTTCTTTAATATCACAAATTCTTCTATGATACTTTTTTTCCAATCTTTTACCAATTCCGGCCGTGACATATCCGCCCACATCGCATCCAGGTCGGTCACAGAAACGATTACTTTTCCTTTATACATGATATCCGTTTGAATATCCGTTGAATCTACATAAACAGAATCCGGCTTCAGATTGATTTTTTTCCCGATCTGCAAGATTATTTTTTGCACAGATTCTGATCTCGCCATTGGCGTATTACCTCCCCGGTTGGCGTAAATAGTAAAAACCGTATCTTTTTCCACTATGACAGGAATCCCCTGAGTATGTTTTCTGAGTGAGTCAATCATTACACGCATGCGTGCACTCTTGAGCGAATCCCGCTCTTTGTTTTGGAGCTGAGCCTGCTCCAACTGCATCATCAAGTTCGCTTTTTGGAGCTGAAAATCCTGAACCAGACTATCCAGTTTAAGTATCTCTTTTTGTTGTGACGTTTCAATCGTATCTTTTGGTTGATCAACAAAAACAGAGTCCTTTTTCAACTCATCCCTGATATCTTTAGTTATCTGACAGAAAAGTCCGGACGAAATAAAAACAAAAATGCTCGTAAGCAATATTTTAAGTTTGTATAGCATATATAAATCTATTTAAAGATGTACTTCTTGATAACAGTTTAAACAGAGTTTATATTCCTGTTTTTCACACAAAAAAAAATAAAATCAATTAACAGCAATTATTTGCGCGAAAACAGATAATTCCTGAAACAAGAAAATACCGAATCCTCTTTAAAATAAAATACATAGAAAGCATAAACTCCCTAAAATATACAACCTTAGACAAGACCCATTCGAATCGTATGCGGAAAAAGGATACATGGCTGATGTTTTTCAACGTAAAACCTATTTATTCAATGCCGCATTGACATACATCAATGAACATATAAACAGTCTGACTCAATTCCCGCCTTCTCAAAAGGCAAACACACTGAATGTTAACGAGATGATTCAGCGCGCCACGAATAAATAATTTATTCACTTCTGGGAGAATCACGATAAAATACATTTCAAAAATAAAATCGTGATAATTCAGCTTAGGCTTACAAACCAATCCCCCTATTAAGACCCTGATTATATAATCTGGAATCGTAATAGGGGGATTATTGTTGTAGCATGTATTTGACTTATACACAAGGAGCTACCTAAACGCCCTAAATTTAAAATAAATCAGTCCTTAAATAATGCTATCGTATATTACAAATATTTTAGCAAACAGATGAACCAATGAGTATATGAGGTGTTTTTAACCCAAAACAAAAACATCAAAATATGCTAACACCAGCTCCGACTCAGGATTTCTCTAAAATTAAAGCGGCCGGTTTGATAATCACCTTGGGAATCGTTTACGGGGATTTGGGAACTTCCCCTCTGTATACGATGCAGGCCATTATGCAGGCAAGTAATAAAGTCGATCAGACTTTCATTTTGGGAGCATTATCCTGTGTCTTCTGGACGATCATGCTGGAGGCGACTTTCAAATATGTCATCATCACTTTGAAAGCAAGCAACAAAGGTGAAGGAGGTATATTTTCTTTGTTCACCATGGTTAAAAATAAAAAAGGGGCATTTCTGATTGCAATTATCGGAGCCTGCGCATTGATGGCCGACGGTGTTATCACGCCGGCAATCACGGTGACATCTTCCATGGAGGGTTTACAACTATTTACACCGAATGTGCCCGTAGTAGGCCTTGTCATCATTATTCTGACTTTTATTTTCCTGATTCAGTCTTTCGGTACGAAAAAAATCGGCAAGCTCTTTGGTCCGGTGATGTTTTTATGGTTTCTGATGTTATTGATACTGGGAATAATTCCTTTAT
>JBOFCW010000356.1:0-12630 GCA_051646395.1 Bacteroidales bacterium | reverse complement strand
AATAATTAAGCGACTCCTCGAATGCTTCGTTGTAACTAAATGTTTTCGGTTCCACTATGAATTTTTTTGATAAATTGTTACTGTTATTTCTATGGAATTGATATAAGATTAGACTTGAATAAATTGGTAATACAATGTTAGATAGAATATTTTTATTGCACAACTTTTAGAAACCAAAAAAGGTGATATTGTTGAAAAGTTTTCTGTTTTGAAAATTAAAACACAGATAAACAGTTGTTTGTGAATTTTGCATTGTTGAAAAGTTTTCCATTTTGTTTATTTGCTAAAAATAAATGTTTGTGTTAATGGAGAACTTTTATTCATAGAACAATGAAAAGAATGATAGATATTCTTTCTTGTTTCAAATTCAGGGATGAACATGTATATCGCTTGGTTTAATTTTTTATTTTTGTCATAAAACTATAGTGATATGTTGAAAGGAATGAAAAATAGGAGAACAATTCGGAAATATGCTGATAAAACTATTTCAAAAGAATTGTTAAATGAGTTGTTGTCTGTTGCATGTCGTGCCTCGACAACGGGCAATATGCAATTGTATAGTATTGTAGTGTCTAGAACTCCTGAAATGAAGGAAAAGCTGTCACCGGCACATTTTAACCAGCCTATGATTAAAAATGCTCCGGTCGTGTTGACTTTTTGTGCTGATTTCAATCGGGTCGTGAAATGGTGCAATGCCCGTGAGGCTGATCCGGGATATGATAATTTTCAATCTTTCATTGCAGCTATACAAGATGCTGTGATTGTCGCTCAATCGTTCTGTAATGCAGCAGAAGCGTCAGGTTTAGGAATCTGTTATCTGGGAACTACAACTTACAATGCAGCTCAGATTATCGATGTTTTAGGTCTTCCGGAATTAGTGGTTCCTGTTACTACGGTGACGGTTGGATATCCGGCGGTCCTTCCTGCTCAGGTAGAGCGTCTTCCTTTAGAGGCAGTAGTTCATAACGAGGTGTATTCGGATTATGCAAATGCCTGCATTGACGCCTTTTACGCAGCCAAAGAAGCGCTGCCTGCGAATCAGGCATTTGTCGCAGAAAATGGCAAGAAAACATTGGCTCAGGTTTTTACAGATGTGAGATATTCACGTAAAGCGAACGAATTGTTTTCGGATGAATTTTTACGAGTCCTAAAACAGCAGGGATTTTTGGAGTGATTTGATGGAAACGATAAAAGCATTCATGGATTGACACGCATTGTGCGTGTCAATTCATGGATGCTTTTATTTTTGAAATAATCTTTTGCTGATTTACAGAGAGATCAGGTTGTAGATAGCATTTACCGTTTTAAAAGTTCTTCTATCTCGGTAATGTTTGAGCGGAATGTTTTGTCAATGTCAATTAGTCCGCTAATGTTTTTACATGCATGAAGAACGGTTGCGTGATCGCGTTTTCCGATCATTTCTCCAATTCTAGAAAGAGAAAAATCTGTGTATTTTTTAGATAAATACATCGATATTTGACGTGCATGCACGATTTCGCGTTTGCGTGATTTGGAATGTATCTGTTTGTTGTCAACATTAAAATAACGGCATACTGTATCCTGAATCGCTTCGATTGTAATTTGTTTCTTTTCTATGTGTACACTGGTGCTCAAAACACGTTCTGCAAGGTCGATGCTTATTTCCCGATTAAAAATCGTAGAATGTGCCATTAAAGAAACGATGATCCCTTCGAGGTCGCGTACATTGTCTGTTACATTACGCGCAATATAATCAACGACTTCTTTGTTGATCGAGAGCCCGTCGTGTTTGATCTTATTGGTTAAGATCGAACGTCTCAGATCATAATCAGGTCGTTCAAGTTCAGCGGTAAGTCCCCATTTGAATCGGGTCAACAAACGCGGTACCATCCCTTGAAGAGAAACTGGTGGACGGTCAGAAGTCATTACTAACTGTTTTCGGTTCTGATGCAGATGGTTGAAAATATGAAAAAAAGTATTTTGTGTTTGTGTTTTACCTGCAAATTCCTGGATATCATCAATCAGTAATACATCTATAGTCTGATAGAAGTTGATGAAGTCATTTACGGTATTGTTTCTGACTGCATCGGTGTATTGTACCTGAAATTGATGAGAGGTTACATACAAGACTCTTTTGGATGGATCTTGCTCTTTGATTCTGATACCGATGGCGTGAGCCAGGTGGGTCTTTCCAACACCTGATTCACCATATAAAAATAATGGGTTAAAAGCCGTGTTACCAGGATTTTGCGCAATTGTTTCACCAGCGGTGCGAGCGAGTTTGTTGCTGACACCGGAGAAATAGTTCTCGAAATTATAATTTCGGTTTAGTTGCGGATCAAGGTCCGTAATTTCCGGTTGTTTGAACGGAATTACCTGATGTTTGGTTTCTTTGGTCTTTTGAGGTGTTGCAATTACATTAGACTTGTGTGATCCTTCAATCTCTACCGTTGATTTAGTCTGGTTTTCAACCACGACTTGATACATCAACTGGGTTCCCTCACCAAATACTCTGTATAAGCATTGGCGAAGCAAACTCACATACTTTTCTTCCAGATATTCATAGAAGAAATGGGTGGGTACTTGTATGGTTAAAACATTATTCTGAAAATGTAGCGGCGTAATCGGCATAAACCACGTTTTGAAAGCCGCCTCAGGAACATTGTCTTTGATTATCTCAAGACATTTTCTCCATAAAGTTACGAAGTCGGAACTCATTTCTATTACCAAATTTTTCAAGTCAAATTAATTGCACTGACAAAAATCAAAAAAAACTTTTTCATAAACAAATCCTTTAATCGCTTGCAATATTCAATAATCGTATAATGTATTGAAAATCAAGCAGTGCCTGATTTGCATTTGTCTGATTGTCTTTCTTTCTTTTTAAATCACAATGTGTTGATTGTTAGATATTTGTGTGTTTGTTATTTTTTTTATTCAAACAATATATAAAAGTTCTTTTTTATGTTTTTTACAGAATCTGTTTGTTGGTGGGGTATTGAGAATATTGTTTGTGTAAAACATATAACTGATAATTCTAAATAATATTTGCATTTATGGAAGCTGTATTCAGATATAAAAACACCCTGTTCTCAGACTTTTTCAACTAAGAACAGGGTGTTTTCGAAGCATAAATTCAATCTCAATTATTTTCTGCCGAAGATTGAGAAATGTACATATCGTTTTGGATTTGCTTTTAGATCGATCATAAGTGAATCGGCGTGACTAATTGTGCTATTCAGGTTATTGTATAAACCGTCACTGTTTAAAAGAAGGCCAATGGTATTGTCTTTTGATTTCATTTTTTCGGTCAATTCATATGCATTGTTCAGCGTAGAATTTACAGACGTAACCAATTCGTTGAAATTAATTGAATTTATTTTGTTGCTGATTTCGCTGAAATTGGATGTAGTAGTTTTTAGATTGCTCATAATAACAGGCACATCATTTTTCAGAAGTTTGTTCAGTGAACGGGAGCTTTCATCCAGTTGAGCAGTCATACTGTTGACTTGCTGGAAAGTCTCTTTTAGTTTACCATTTGCTACAATGTCATTAAGTCCGCTTAATATAGAGTCGATTTTCGGGAGAAGCAGCTCAACCTGAGGAATCATTTTCTCAGTTACAGTACCCATCATTCCTGCGTCATATATACCTATTAATGTGTCGCCAATTGTGTGATTGGTTCCTACATAATTGTTCAGCTGGAGTTCGATGGTGGCAGTACCTAATAGATCTGCTTTCAATAGCGCCTTACTACCAGCAGGTACCTTTAGTTGTTTGTCGAGGCTTAACTCAACGATCACATTTCCCGGATTAGTATAGTCATATTCAATGCTTCTGATAAGTCCGACTTTGAAGCCATTAATTAAGACCGGGGATGAAACCGCGAGTCCGTTAACATTCTGATATTTGGCGTAGAAGTAATTTTCCGGTTTGAAGATGTTGATTCCTTTAAGGTAATCGATACCAAAAAATAGAATCAAGGCACAAATAATCGTCGTCAATCCGATTTTAAATTCTTTACTGACTAATTTTTTCATTTTATATATTATTTTTCTATCTCCGGTTCGGAGAATATCTAATCTACTACAAAGTAACGATTTTTTTCGTAAAGAAGGATATCCTGTACCCGATAAGTGAAAGTAGGCTGTTATCTGCTTATTTTTTTTCCGTTCTTAAACCGTACTACAAAGGCATCTTTAAATTTCGAGCGGACTCTTTTCTGAACCCTGGTTATTTCATTGAAATCGGTACTGTTGCCGAATGTATAACGGTAAGTTCCTTTTTCAATCGTATATTCTACAGGCCATAGTCCCTTTAACTGAGGGGCTCCTTTTGCTAGCTTTTTGTGGTATGACAAAAACTGTACTTTATAGATCGTTTTATCTGTGGAGATTTGTTGATAAGAATTACTTTCGGAGGATACTCTCTCTGAAACCACTTTTTTTACCGATTGGTTTTGAGTTTCTATTTGTGCAGAAACTTTTTCCGATTCCGGTCGTGACACCGTTGTAATCCCATTATGACGGTCGTATGCCTCCTTGAAATTTCTGAATCCGTGATAAATGGATGATGCTATTTTTGTTTTGCCATCATTGGTAGATAAGAATCGTTCGTCATTTCTGTTGGATAAAAAGCCGACCTCGGTCAATATGGCTGGCATACTGGCTGTTCTGAGCACAAGGAATCCGGCTTGACGTACTTGTCGGTCATGTCTTTGGGCCCTGTTTCTGAATTCGCTTTGTACCATTGTCGCCAATTGGATACTTTGAGTCTGATGTGTTCCCTGAAGTGTTTCGAACATGATGTATGATTCGGCGCTATTAGGATCAAATCCCTGATAACGGGTTTGGTAATCTTCTTCAAGCAGAATAACGGCATTTTCCCTTTTTGCCACCTCCAGGTTGTCAGCTGAAGTTGAAGTTCCCAGCGTAAATGTTTCAGTACCATAGGCTGCAGCGGCATTTTTTTTAGCAACTGCGTTGGCATGGATAGAAATAAACAGATCGGCTTTGTTTTTATTGGCTATTTCGGGTCTTTGAGCCAGCGGAATGAATACGTCACTGCTTCTGGTGTAAATAACCTTTACGTCTTTATGGTTTTTTTCTATCATATTTCCCAATTTCAGTGCAATCGAGAGATTTACATCTTTTTCTTTCAGCCCGGTCACTCCAATGCAACCTGGATCCCTGCCGCCATGACCGGCATCAATTACCACTTTGAAATTATTAGCAGTCAGGTTGACGGTTTGAATAATTAAAATGAATACTGTTAAGGTGTTTAATGCAGCTTTCTTTGTCATAAATACAAATTGACGGTTTGAAGAGAAATGATTCTATTAGAATACTCAAAAATTATAAATAAAAATAGTTTTGATAACGCATCTTTGTTATCATCCACCTAACAAAATTAATATTTAATATATTAATTGTTCCCTTCGAAATATAATTTCTTTATTTTGTAAAACGGATATTTCTATATTGTTGTAACTAATGTCGTGAATGAAAAGTTCATAAGCTTTTCATGTTTATGAAGTATGTATAATGTTGTTGATCTGATGAAAATATCCTTTGGATTTAATGAATTACGGTTCGTGTTTAAATAAATAATAAAGTAGATGAGAATATTCGGATTATTGGGTTATCCCCTTTCACATTCTTTTTCAAAAGGGTATTTTACCCGGAAGTTTGATAATGAAAAGCTGGATGCTTGTTACCTAAATTTTGACTTGCCAGATCTGACCAATTTTAAGGAATTATTGAAAACATATCCAGGCTTAACGGGGATGAACGTAACGATACCCTATAAGGAGCAAATTATTCCTTTTTTAGATAGCCTAGATCCTGATGCGGCAAGTATAGGTGCAGTGAATGTGATTAAGATTGTGGATACGACAGATGGAAAGCGATTGATTGGATACAATTCGGATGCAAAAGGTTTTCAAGATGCAATAAAGCCACTGCTTCACGCGAATCATAAAGAGGCATTAGTGCTCGGAACAGGAGGAGCGAGTAAAGCTGTTGTGTTCGCATTAAATAAGTTAGGTATTGTACCTGTTTCGATTTCACGCAATCCGATAGAAGGTGGATTCACATATCAGGATCTAACACCCGAGCTAATTGCTGAATATCAGGTCATCATCAATACGACGCCGGTAGGGATGTATCCACATGTAGTTGAAAAGCCGTTACTCCCTTATGAAGGAATAACGGCTTCGCATCTGTGTTTCGATTTGATATATAATCCGGAAGAAACAGCATTCCTAAAAGCTTGCGCTCAACGAGGGGCAACGGTATGTAACGGCTATTCCATGTTGATCGGGCAGGCAAACGAAGCCTGGAGAATATGGAATAACCAGCCAATTTTATAAACGGATCAATTCCAGGTAAATCAAAGCTGCCGGACAAGCAAGGAGTACGCTGTCGAAACGGTCGAGCATTCCTCCGGGTCCCGGTAGCAGATTCCCAGAGTCTTTAACGCCGATTGTTCTTTTTAATAGTGACTCAGAAAGATCACCCCAGGTCGAGAATAAAGCAACAATTGCCCCGAATCCGATCCATTCTGTGATACTCATTTCGTTGGATAGAAAAGAGAGACTCAGGCCGCCGATCATAGCAAAAACAATACCACCCCAAAATCCTTCCCACGATTTTTTCGGCGAAATTCGTTCAAATAATCGTCTTTTACCGATCTGACTACCTACCAGGTATGCGCCGGTATCATTCAACCAAATCGCCACAAATAATCCTAAAAGAAGAAGCGGCTCATAAAATGAATGACGGAAACCGACCATATTCAGCAATGCAAAAGGCAATGCTATATAGATTTGTCCAAGCAAGCTGTAAGCCCAATTGCGAATTGGCTCGGGTTGTTTTTTGTATAATTCCGAAATGAATAGAATTAATAGATATGCCGGATAGATAAGGAAGGTCTGAACGGGAGCAATCCCTTTTACATAAAATGCGGTAGCTAAGAATAGAGCTACTCCTCCGGCAACATTCAGTAGGAGATTGATTTTTACCCCCTGATGGTTATTCATCAGCTGATAAAATTCAATGAGCATCAGCGCAGAGATAATGGAGAAGAGGCCTATAAAGGTATAGGGTGTTAATAAGATTGATCCGATGATGACCAATACGAAAATGACGCCAGTAAGGGCGCGAGTTGCAAAATTGCCCAAAATATTTGTTTTAATGAGTGTGCATGAAAGATGTCTTGCGACATTTATATGTTACAAAGATAGGAAAAACAGTTTGAAATAAAATCAGAAAGAGGGCGTGGTTTTTGTTATGTGCCTTTTGCAAAAATAAATAGCAGCGTAAGTGATTTCTCTTACGCTGCTATCTATATTTAAAAGTGTTGATTCGGATAACATTTATTCCGGCTTAACAGTTTCTTCTTGCTTCGATTCCGCTTCAGCCGCAGCTTTCGCTTCTTTCTTTTTCTCTTCGTCGGCAATCAGTATTTCTGTGCGTGAAATCCATGGCCTGTTTCCAAAGATATTGGTTAGATCTTCTGTGAAAATCACCTCGCGATCTACCAGAATCTGTGTCAATTGACTGTGTCCGGCTGCGTGTTGAAGTAATATCTGTTTTGCACGGTCATACTGACTTGAAATCAACGCCTGTACTTCATTGTCAATTACCTGAGCCGTATTGTCGCTATATGGTTTTGTAAATCCATATTCCTGACCGCTCGAATCATAATATGAAAGATTCGGCATTTTATCGCTCATGCCATAATAAGCAATCATCGCATAGGCCTGCTTGGTTACCCTTTCAAGGTCGTTGGCGGCACCACTCGAAATATGACCCAGGAAAAGTTCTTCTGCCGCACGCCCCCCCAGTGTCGTACATAGTTCGTCAAGCATCTGCTGTTTGGTTGTGATCTGGCGCTCTTCCGGCATATACCAGGCCGCACCCAAAGCTCTTCCGCGAGGAACAATTGTTACCTTCACCAATGGAGCGGCATGTTCCAGGAACCAGCTCACAGTTGCGTGACCCGCTTCATGTGTGGCTATAGAGCGTTTTTCATCCGAAGTCATAATCATCGACTTCTTCTCCAAACCACCGATGATTCGATCTACCGCATCATTGAAGTCCTGTTTCTGAACAAAACTTTTTCCATGACGAGCTGCGATCAGTGCTGCTTCATTACATACGTTCGCAATATCGGCTCCCGAAAATCCGGGTGTCTGTCTGGCTAAAAGATCGATATCGATAGATTCATCGATCTTTACCGGATGAAGGTGTACGCGGAATATCTCTTTACGATCGTTCAGGTCCGGAAGTTCAACATAGATTTGTCTGTCGAAACGGCCTGCACGTAATAATGCTTTATCAAGGATATCTGCCCGGTTTGTCGCAGCCAGGATGATAACACCGCTGTTTGAACCGAAGCCGTCCATTTCTGTCAGCAACTGATTCAGTGTGTTCTCCCGTTCGTCATTCGATCCCATATTCGGGTTTTTACCACGAGCACGACCGACAGCATCAATTTCATCGATGAAAACGATACAAGGAGCTTTTTCTTTTGCCTGACGGAACAAGTCGCGGACGCGGGATGCGCCTACACCGACAAACATCTCGACAAAATCAGAACCTGAAAGAGAAAAGAACGGAACATTTGCTTCGCCGGCAACTGCCTTTGCAAGCAGGGTTTTACCTGTTCCCGGAGGGCCTACAAGCAAAGCTCCTTTCGGAATCTTACCTCCCAGTTCTGTATATTTCGATGGATTTTTCAAAAATTCAACAATTTCTTCTACTTCCTGTTTAGCTTCGGAAAGGCCCGCAACATCTTTGAACGTAACGTTGGTTCCGTTTTCTTTGTCGAAAAGCTGTGCTTTGGCTTTTCCTACACTGAAAACACCATTTCCGCCTCCGCCCTGGCCAGACATACGACGCATTAAGAAGAACCAGAATCCGATAAATAGCAAGAACGGTCCGAATGTCCAGATCAGGTCCGTAAAGTCACTGCTTTTCTCATATCTTACATCCGCTTTGAAATTATCTTCTGCACGCCATTTGTCAACTGCATCCGAAAATTTATCGGCAGACGGGATGCTTACAGTAATCATCGGATTTTTGCCGATTTTTTCCTGTTTCGTGTGAAAAACCTGTTGAGCGGCACTATCCGAAAGATATGCCTCTACTACGTCTTTATTTGTAATAACGACAACTTTTTCTACTCCACCCGATTTGGCGATTTTTTCAAATTCGGTGAAGCCGATTTCCTTCGTCATGGAATTATCGTTAAGCAGATATAAACCAATCAGCAGGATTGCTATAATTGAATACATCCAATACAAGTTGAACTTAAAGAATTTGGGTTTTTTACCTCCCGAATTGCCAAGCATTGGATTTTGGTCTTTGTTCTCCATAGATCAAACGTTATATGAAATAGTTCTTGATTACTTAATTTTGTTCGAAATCAATCCAGATCCGGGATCTCAGTCAGTTTTGCGTCTGCCCATAGTTGTTCGAGTTTGTAGAACTCGCGCACTTCCGGCAGGAAGACATGAACGATAATGTCGCTATAGTCAACAGCGATCCATTCGCTATTTTTGAATCCGTCGTAGGCGAAAGGGCGAATACCGGTTTCTTCACGAACATAATCGATCATTGCATCAGCGATGCTGTTTACTTGTGTGGTCGAGGTACCCTGACAAATAACAAAATAACGGAAAGCTGCACCTTCAATCTCTGTCATGTCTGCTACCACTATGTTTTTTGCTTTTTTTTCCTGTAATCCTTCAACTATCTTTTCTACCAATGAATTTTTCTCTCTCATTTATGGAATGTTAATTATAATAATTCGCAAATATAACTCGAAAAGTAAAACTCTAAACGTTAAAACAACGAATTATTACTTTTTTCTTTAAAACAGATTAAAGGTTCTTTTGTTCTGTTGTTTTTAGGGAATGTCAAAAAGGCTTCAGGTGAATGCTTCTTTTACTCAGTTGCCATCAGCTCCGATAATTTTTCTATCTTTGCAACAAAGAAATAAATCATACACATATGGAAATTAAAGGAAGAATCATTCAGATTTTACCATTGGTTACAGGAACCAGTGCGAAGGGTGAATGGAAAAAACAAGACTATATTCTTGAAACCGAAGCTCAGTATCCAAAAAAAGTTTGTTTCAATGCTTGGGGTGATAAGGTGGATCAATTCGCCATCCGCGAGGGTGAGGAGCTTATTGTAAGCATCGACGTTGAAAGCCGTGAATTCAACGGTCGCTGGTACACGGATATCCGTGCCTGGAAAGTAGATCGTCCTCAGCCAATGGCTTCTGATGCCGGTGCACAGGGTGGTTTTGCCGCTCCTTTTCCTCCACAGGAATACTTCAATCCACAGCAACCTGCATCGAATAACTCAACCGACGATCTTCCATTCTGATTTGATCCGGTTTAGTCAAGATTATAGTAGTTCCATAAATTGTTATTTATTGGACTACTATATTTTTTTGCATTTCTGTAATGGATTCTTGCTCAATATACCGGATTTGTTTTATTAATTTTCTCTGCAGATAATCGCTTATCGCAAAAAGGTTCAATTCTTTTTTTCTTTTAAATACAATAAGAATATAATAGATATCAACCTGATTTTTTGCTTGATTGATATTGACAATTAACCATTAAAAAAATAAAGCCATTTTCAGAATGCATATTGCTCTGAAAATGGCTTTGTATTTTGGAATGGAATATATTACTTATCAATAAGCAAAAAGAGGATATTTTTCCATGGTCGTGTTCACCCGTTCACGAATTGAAGCAATCACATGATCGTTCTCAACATTGGATAGTACGGTTTCGATCATCTCTGCTATTTCTACCATCAACTCTTCTTTTGCACCACGCGTCGTGATGGCCGGAGTTCCTAAACGGATTCCTGAAGTTTGGAATGCAGAACGTGTATCGAAAGGAACCATGTTTTTATTACACGTGATATCGGCCGCAACGAGTGCTTTTTCAGCGACCTTGCCTGTCAGCTCAGGATATTTCGAACGAAGATCTACCAACATAGAGTGGTTGTCTGTTCCTCCGGATACGATTTTGAAACCGCGTTTTATCAATTCTTCAGCCAGCTTTGCTGCATTTTTCTGTACTTGTTTTTGATATTCTTTGTATTCCGGTTGAAGACATTCACCGAAAGAAATGGCTTTTGCCGCAATCACATGTTCAAGCGGTCCGCCCTGTATTCCCGGGAAAACAGCCGAGTCAAGACATGCCGACATCATTTTTACTTCACCTTTCGGTGTTTTTTGTCCTTTGGGGTTAGGGAAGTCTTTGCCCATCAGGATAACTCCTCCACGCGGACCACGAAGAGTCTTGTGGGTTGTTGAAGTTACGATATGTGCAAAGTTGATAGGGTTATCTAACAATCCGGCAGCGATCATTCCTGCGGGATGTGCCATGTCTACCAAAAAAATGGCTCCTACTTTATCTGCTATTTCACGCATTCGTTTGTAGTCCCATTCGCGTGAATAAGCCGATCCGCCGCCAATAATCATTTTGGGTTTCTCTTTCAGAGCGATCTGCTCCATTTGTTCATAATCAACCCTTCCTGTTTCTTCATTTAGGTTGTATTCTACCGGAGTATAAATCAATCCGGAAGAGTTTACCAACGAACCGTGCGAAAGGTGTCCACCGTGAGCAAGATTCAAGCCCATGAATTTATCACCCGGATTCAAAACAGCCAGGAATACTGCTGCATTCGCCTGAGCTCCCGAATGTGGCTGTACGTTAGCCCAACAGGCACCGAAAATCTCTTTCAGACGATCGATGGCAATCTGTTCGCTCTGGTCTACCACTTCGCATCCTCCGTAGTATCTTTTGCCCGGATAACCTTCGGCATATTTATTGGTCAGCACTGACCCCATGGCTTCCATAACCTGGTCGCTTACGAAGTTTTCTGAGGCAATCAATTCGATCCCTTTCATCTGACGTTGCTTTTCTTTAGCAATGATGTCGAAAATAATGTTGTCTCTTTTCATTGAAATATGGGTTTATAGAGATAAGTACGCTTTCGGCAAATATAGAAATAAGTAATGATAAACAGCTGAATAAAATCAAAAAGCTAATGTTGTTGAAAATTTAATCATTTAATGCAATGAAATCTTTGTTGTTTCTATATCTTTGTCGTCTTGTGTTAATGAAAAAAGGCCGAACCTGAGTGTGTAAATCTCTTGTTCAGCCTTTTTTTAAATCGGAACTAATTGTTGTGATCCGGACAAAACCGATCGTTATTTTTTCTTTTTCTTATCTTTTTTCTTTACGCTCCATCCGAATCGGCCTACATGTTTTCCCGTTTCGTAATAATTACCATGCGTATATACCAATAGGTTTGCCTTTTCAAGGTGAAATGCTTGTGTTTCCGGATCGATGTATTTCTCGTCGGCCTGTACGTTTACTACCTCTGCGATAAACATATCATGACTACCCAGTTCTTTAATTTCGACCACCTTGCATTCGATACATACAGGGGATTCTTCAATTGTAGGACAGTTTACTACCGTTGCTTTTCCGGGAGTCAGCTTCATTTCCTCAAACTTGTGATAATCTTTTCCCGAACGAACTCCACACCAGTCTGTTGCGAAAGCCATATCCTTTGTTGTCAGGTTGATGACGAATTCACCATTCTGCTTGATGAT
>JBOFCW010000320.1:0-5151 GCA_051646395.1 Bacteroidales bacterium | reverse complement strand
AAATCACAGATTAGCGTATGATTCTAGAACTTACCTTTAAAATTATCAAGTCGGAAATCATATAATTAAGTCTGCCTTGTGCAAATCAGCGAAAGTACACAAATCCAAAGGTTTTATTTTTAGCTGTAATCCTCTGATGCCGGCACTGATGAAAATGAAATCAAAATCGATACAAGTAAGATGAATAAAGGAAGGATATTTTTTTTTCATTCCAATCGGCGAACAACCTCCCCGGATATAGCCTGTCAATGCCAACAGGTCTTTCATTTGAATCATTTGAGCACTTTTGTTCCCCGACACTTTTGCCGCTTTTTTCAGATCCACTTCTTGATTTCCGGGTATTATGCACACGAAAAGTCCAGTTTTATCCCCTCTTAAAACCAGCGTTTTAAAAACCTGACGGATATCCTGACCCAATTCGGCAGCTACATGTGTGGCAGCAAGATCGTTCTCATCCACAGAATAAGGAATCAGGTCGTAGGCAACATTCGCTTTATCAAGCAATCTGGCTACGTTTGTTTTTGTTATCTTCATTTGTATATCGTTAATTCCAGACACAAAGATAAGAGATGCTGTATATTTCACATAAAGAATCGTAATTTGAGTTGTAGTCATCTGTCTTTCGTGAAAGGGAATACGCTATTTATATTCGTCAAAGATGAATGAACTTGAATGAATTTCTTTATTTTTGTTCTATAACTTATTTTTTAAAGTGATTATGGAAAAAGTTGAAAGTTTTGAGTTGGATCATCGTCTGGTAAAAGCGCCTTATATACGTAAATGTTGTGTACAAACCGGAGAAAAAGGTGATCAGGTAACAAAGTTTGACGTTCGATTTCTTCAACCCAATCAAGAGGCATTTGGGACTGCAGCCATGCATGGACTAGAGCATTTGTTAGCGCATGAGCTTCGAACAGACCTGAGCGGAGTGATAGACCTTTCTCCTATGGGATGCAGAACCGGATTTTATTTGACTCTTTGGGGTGATCGTCAGCCTGCCGAAGTAAAAGAGGCAATGGAGACCGCTCTAACCCGAATTTTAGAAGCAAAAGAAATTCCTGCTGCAAATGAAATTCAGTGTGGTAACTATCGGGATTTATCTCTTTTTGGAGCAATCGAATATGCCAAAGATGTTCTTAAGAATGGTTTTTCTCTCGATATATTTGGTAAATAATATCAACAAAAAGACCTGTTAGCCGTCTATTCGCTCCACAGGTCTTTTTGTAATTTATATAACTTTTTTCATCGGTATCTGATTTATTTTTCACCATTATGGTGAGATAAGCCATCCTATAACTTGTATGGGGTATCTGAACTTTAGATTAGATGTAGCGATTGCATTTATTCCGATGAAAGAACTTTTTTGATTACAATTGTAAACACTTTTATTCGATATCTTATGATTATTCCGGAAAATGGCGAATGGTTTAATGGTTTCGGCCCAGAAGTAGAAGAAGAACTAACACGCGTGGCCGATTTATTGTTCCAATTCAACACTCAATTGACCCGAAGTAAAAAAGAAGAAAGAAAGCGGATTATCCGGAAACTGTTTATTGAAACCGGAGAACATTTCATCATTCACTCTCCTTTTCATTGTGATTATGGAAAAATTAAAATAGGAGATCATTTTTTGGGTAATGTAAACCTGACCATACTCGACGAAGCAACCGTTACCTTCGGAAACCATGTTTTCATCGGGCCCAATGTCAGTATTTATACAATCATACATCATTTACAGCCTGAATTACGAAATAGGGGAATTATGAAAGCACTACCGGTGACCATTGGCAACGACGTATGGATCGGTGGCAACACCACGATCCTACCTGGTGTAACAATTGGAGACGGAGCCGTTGTTGGTGCCGGCAGTCTGGTTACCAAAGACATTCCGGCACGGACCCTTGCTTTCGGCAATCCATGCCGGATTATCCGATCCATTGATGAATAATTATCTGTATAGAATAAAAAAAATCCCGCAACTTATCTTCAATGAAATAAGTTGCGGGATTAGTCATTTTTAAGAAAACGATTAATTGAAATCTTTCAAAATTTCCTGTGCTTTCTCTAACTGTTCTTGATAAACAGGATTTTTAGTTGCATCAGACAACTGCTTCCATAACTGAGAAGCTACATTCATATTTTGTTGTGCAGCTCCCTTTTCGTTCAATTTAATCTGAACCATCCCCAGTTTGTAATGGATACCCGCAATGCGATTTAGGATCATTTCACTCACTTGCTGCCCCAACAACGGCTGAATAGCTTTTAGAGCATCCTGATAGCTATTTAAGGATGATTGCCAGTTTTCAAGAATAAAATAATAATCACCCAAAGCCATGATCGAATCTAGCAAACCGGCAATTGGTTGTTCATTCATCGGTTGTGCCTCAAATACCTTTTTCAAAGCTTCACGCTGACCAATAAGATAAGCTTCAGCTGGCGTTTTATCAGCAGCATTCACATACAAACCGGCCATGTTGTGAAAAGCTCCTGCGAGATCATGCAACAATCTTACGTCTTGAGGATTTTTTTCAGTAAGTTTTTTGCGTAAATCCAGAGATGAACGGAAATAATCTTCAGCTTTTTTCATCTCTTTCAGTTCAGCAAACATTTTACCCAACCGATCAAAAGTAACACTTGGCAAAATCTGCAGTTCGATGGCCTCAGGATGGTTTGATGCCAAACGTTCGCTGATAATCAGGGCATTTTCGTAGGCAGCCAAAGCTTCTTCTTTGAGTTCATTCAAAAAGCATAAATCGCCAAAATCATTATACATTACCATCAGGTCATGCTGAGCAGGAATGATAGCCGGATTTTCAGATGCAAAAGCGGCTTTCTGTTTCAGGGCTTGTTGCAACATCTGTTTCCCTCGTGAAAAATATTTTTTACAACCCTCCTTGTCTGTGATTTGCTGACAAACACGACAAATTGTAACATACCAGGATGCAACATATAGTTTCTTGTCTGAATCCTGAGATTCTTCTGCCAATTTCTTATCAAGGATATCGAAAGCAATATCATAACAGTGTTGAGCAGCCTTTGGCTGTCGCATATCCATACAGATCATACCCATGTTGAAGATAGCGTCGCAGTTCTCCCAGCGGAAAGCTTCTGCCGGAGGATCCTGTGCAATCAGGCGATCCAACAAACCAATCGAGTTATCGAAATATCGTTTTACTTCCTCAAGTTCATTTTTTCGTAGTTTCAAAGATGCACTGCGCAGACCTACTAATGTAAGCAACTGTATATTATCTATCGTATTCCGTTCGCCCATTACTTTAGCAAGCTCCTGTTCGATTAAAGCGATAAATTTTTCTGAATTTTCGGGAGCGGCATGTTGGACTAATGAAACAAATACTTCATTGATGAAACGGCGATAAAGATCAAATCGCTCTTCGCCTTCATATTTCATCATTTCAGCAACAAGTTCTTCGCCTTGTTCTCCACTGATGAAGCAGCTTCCAATTACATCTGCAGCCCCATTAAGCACCTGGTCTTGAGCTTTAGCGAAAAACGAAGATGCTTCATCTACCCTGCGACCTTGAAGAAGGTGAAAAAAGACTTCGCTATTTCTGACCGGATCCTGAATAGGTAGTTTTAATAAATGAAAAGCAATGTCTGCATGAAAACTAATCTGATTTTTTTCATTAAGCATGCTAAAAATCATTCCTTTTACCGGTGGTACAGGTATGAATAAAATATTCTCCATATGTCCTACCAAAGGAAAGCCCAAACAGCTTGACAGTTGCAGAAACTCATCTTTATTCCATTCCTCTCCCAACAAATCCTTCAGGTCTTCATTTCTTAAACCATGACGTGTTGCTGCCAAATAATGAAGTGGTTCGCAAAATTTATCTTCACCAAACACATCACATGCAGTTTGAATTAGCACTTGTGTGTTTTTTACAAAATCCTCGTTAACTTCGGTTTCCGGATTCAACAAGTAATTGAAAAGAGCTTCCGCGTGATCTTTATTAATTAAAGATTCCAGAGAAGAATGAATCGGTCCCATTTTGGGCGTATTGTTTTGTGAGTTCATAACTAGCTTATAATAGAAATAATATTCAGTTTTGTTAAATTTGTAATAAAGTTTTACAAACGCAAAATAATGAATTAATTCCGAATAGAAAATATATATTTCACTCCGAATATAGTATTTAACATCTCCAAAAAGTTTCCCAAATCATAATCAAACGATTACAAATTCTTTACTTTCAAAAAATATTAAGTTTGTATCAATAATCGTATCATTGGCGGATACGACCAAAGCGGTAAACTGTTTTTTTATAATAAGGTTCATCCAAACTATTCACCTGAATACCTCCGCGCGTTGCAGCATGAATAAAACGACCCTCTTTGAGATAAATGCCCACATGGTTGATTCGTTTATCCTTTCCGGTGCGAAAGAAAATCAAATCTCCACTCTTCAGACTATTTTTACTGCGGACTCTACTACAATCATGATGATACATATCGGAAGAGTTTCTTGAAATTTTCTTGCCATATACCTCCTTATAAATAGCAAAAGTAAAACCGGAACAATCAGCTCCTTTTTTGGTTACACCTCCGCTTCTATATGGAGTACCAATCCAGGAAACCACTTCGAGAAACAGGTGAAGGGGATCAGATTTATATATTGTAATACCCAATCCTGATTCTGCTTTCCTTACTTGATCTTTATAGATGTTTTGATATTTGCTTTTACAACCATTAAATACAATCAACACGAAACAAAGAACGAAATACCAAATAGTTTTATTTATCATAACGATAGATTTTGTGACAACTTAAAGAATTATTGCATACCCAAAAGTGTGCTTATTAAAGATATTATTTTAATTCTTTTGTTTTTTAATGGGAATTTGAAAAATTAACAGAGCGGCTGTAATAATAAGAATTCCGATTACAGATTGAAAATCGGGCTTTACATCTGGTAGCAACAACCAACTCAGGATACAACCGGTAACGGGAATAATAAATTTCCACATATTAAGTTCCGAGACTTTGACTCCGGGTCTTTTCAAAAGAGTATACCAAATACTGAAACCTGCTGCTGGAATAAAGGCCAACCAGAGGAGTGCTGCCCAAAATACGATGGGATAACCAGCATTCTTGGATGTTTCAAAAACAAACGAAACAAGAATCAAAAATAAA
>JBOFCW010000279.1:0-10367 GCA_051646395.1 Bacteroidales bacterium | reverse complement strand
AAGAGCAACGAAATTTGGGCACATGATCCCTCTCAGCTGAGAACTACCGATGGAATCTGTATCGACGATAACGAGAATATCTGGGTGGCCGATTTTTCCGAAAATGCGGTAGCGAAGATTTCGAAAGAGGGGAAAATAACCCGAATCGCGCAGAGTCCCGACTGTGACGGGAGCAACGGCGGTTTAGACCAACCGGGTGAGCCGATCGTCTGGAACGGGAAAGTGATTGTTTCTTGTTTTGATATCGTTACCGGTCCGGATAAGGTAAATACCGGCCATGATAAACCTTTCACCTTAGCGATGCTTCCTTTGATACAGGATTAAATAAGCGGTTAAATACGCATGTAAACACAAACATTATGCAAAAATATCTTTCAACATTTGTCGGATCCGCAATTTGCGGAGGTTTCGCTTTCGGTATCTGGCCCGAGTTATGGAAAACCTATGGCTTGATAGGCGGCTGGGCCGCTGCCACACTGATCATCGGTATCATGTGGTACATGAATCATTATAACGGGATGATCCGGAATCCGGAAGGCAAGATCTGGCTCGATCAGGGATGGTGTATCGGTTCGGCGGGTATTGCCTGGGGAATCGTTCGCTTTCAGGGAGACCTGTCGGCATTCTGGGATGCTTTTCCGACTTTGGTCTATTGCCTGATCGGGGGTGCTCTGGCAGGTGTGGCAGTCGCGGTTATTCGTAAAACACAGGCTAAACAAATAAAAGAAGAAACGGTATGAGCGAGTGGTTACAAACATACAACGATCTACTGGGCATGTATCATGCCGGTATTTTTACAACGATATTCGGATCTTTCGCCGTAGCTTTCACCGTGTTGCTCTGCTGGCCCAAACTGGTAGAAGATTTCGGAGCCAAAGGCGGGTTTATTGCTGCTGCGCTTATTATCGGTACGTTTTGGGTTGTGAATCATAAACTGCCCGGATATGGCTTTTCAACGGGTCTGCACACGGATACCGACGATTTGCCGATGCAGTTCAGTCTGATCCATCAGGGATTAAGAGGCTCGGCACCATGGGTAGATATGGGATGGGCCATCGCAATCGCTTTTGTTGTAGCAGATCTGATTCCGGCAGGCCGTGCTCAGCGCTACCTGTTGATTAAAGAAGCGTTTCCAAGATGGATTGTCATCATACTCGGAGGTATCGTAGGGGGAGCACTTGTAGGGCTTACCGGTTATACAAATGCCGTTTTATAAATTGAGCACATCAGAAAAGAAAAACACATATGTCTAAATATATCATCGCACACGATTTGGGTACCAGTGGCAATAAAGCAACGCTTTTTGATGAAAGCGGCACGCTGATTGCCTCGAAGGTAGCATCTTATAAAACAGATTTCCGACCGGGAAACATAGCCGAACAGAACCCGCACGATTGGTGGGAAGCGGTTGTGAAAACAACAAAAGAACTTCTTCAGGTAGTACCGGCAGAAAAGGTTGCCGGAATCGCTTTAAGCGGACAAATGATGGGATGTCTGTTGGTCGACAAGAACGGAAATCCTCTTCGTCCACATATGTTGTATTGCGATCAGCGCTCTTTTCGCGAGGAGGCCTTTCTTTCCGATAAGATGGATCCCGATACGTTTTACCGGATTACCGGACATCGTATCAGTGCATCTTATTCAATTGAAAAGCTGATGTGGGTGAAAAATAACGAACCCCGTCTTTTTGCGGATGCGTACAAAATGCTCAATGCCAAAGATTATATCAATTACAGGCTCTGCGGTGTGATGGCGACTGATCCTTCGGACGCATCAGGAACGAATGCCTACGATATCAATACCTGGCAATGGAGCGAACAGATTATTGAAAATGCCGGATTAGACTTATCGCTGTTTCCGCAGGTTCGTTCCTCGATCGATGTGATCGGAGAGATAACCACCGCGGCAGCACAGGAAACCGGATTGAAGAAAGGTACTCCGGTGATTTGCGGAGGAGGTGACGGAAGTTGTGCTGGTGTCGGTGTCGGATGTGTAAGTCCGGGAACTTCTTACAACTACCTGGGGTCATCCTCCTGGGTCGCTCTGACGGTCGAGAAACCAATTATCGATGAGCAACGAAGAACGATGAACTGGGCTCATGTCGTACCCGGACTACTGCACCCTTCGGGAACGATGCAGACAGCCGGTTCCTCCTATAACTGGATGATCAGTCAGTTATGCCAGAATCAAAAAGCAGAAGCCGACCGAACAGGGCAAAGTGTTTATGACCTGATTGATGATTCGATTCGTCAGTCGCCGATCGGATCGAATAAATTACTCTTCTTACCTTATTTGATGGGCGAAAGAACTCCGCGTTGGAACGTGGATGCCAAAGGGGCGTTTGTCGGACTGACCATTGAGCACCAACATGCCGATATGCTGCGCGCCGTGATGGAGGGTATTACGCTCAACCTCGGTTATATCGTGAATATTTTCCGGGCTCACGTACCGATGAACCGGATGACCGTAATCGGCGGAGGGGCTAAGAACCTGATCTGGCAACAAATGATGGCTGATATTTATCAGACGGAAATCCGGATCCCCAACTATCTGGAGGAAGCGACATCAATGGGGGCGGCCGTACTTGCAGGTATCGGGAGCGGATTATTTCCTGATTTCAGCGTGACAGACCGCTTCGTGAAAATTCAGCATACCGTGACTCCGGTAGCTGAAAATGTAGAGGCTTACAAACGGTTGATGCCGGTATTCGATAAAACATACCATGCTTTATGCGGAGTGTATGATGATTTGGCAAAACTTTGATTCTAAATGAAAAATAATAGATACAGATGAAGAGCATAATCGTAACAAAACCGGGCGAAATTGAGATCCGGGAGATCCAACGACCGGAACTCAATCCTTATCAGGCACTCGTAAAAACAGAGATGATGGCGTTTTGCAACGCGACAGACAGTAAGCTGATCGCAGGGAAATTTCCCGGAGAGAACGCCTATCCGATGGCTTTGGGGCATGAAAATGTCGGAATCGTGGTAGAGGTCGGGAGCAAAGTGAAAAACTTTAAGATCGGCGACCGTGTAATCGGCGGATTGATTTCTCATTTTCAGGAGGAAGAGATTCACAGTGCGTGGGGCGGTTTCAGCGAATACGTTGTCGTAAATGACTTCGATGTGCTCAAAGAAGATGGTCTGGCGACGCCGGAAGCGGGTTGTTGGGATAGTTTTGAGATACAAAATGCGATTCCGGCAGATATTGCACCCGAGGAAGGGGTGATCGCATGTACCTGGCGTGAAGTATTGGGCGCTTTCCGCGATTTCCGTCTCGAACCCGGTAAAAAAATATTGGTATTCGGTGGCGGGCCGGTAGGTTTAAGCTTTGTGAAACTCGGTAAATTATTCGGTATCACCCAGATTGATCTTGTCGATAAACTCCCGATGAAGCTTGAGCTGGCCCGTAAGATGGGTGCCGATAATACGTTCACTCCTGAAGAGGTCGGTTCGGAAGAATTTCTTGATAAACACGCGCGTAGCTACGATACGATTATCGACGCTGTCGGTCTCGAGTCGATCGTAAATACCGGTTTGTCTCTGGTGAAAATGGGCGGCGACGTATGTGTTTACGGAGTAATGACGCAAAGTCCGAAACTCGATCTGACGAAAGCCCCTTATAACTTTGATCTGCACATGCACCAGTGGCCTACGCGTTCAGAAGAAAGAGCAGCAATGGTTACTCTTGCTCAGTGGATACGTGAGGGGAAACTTTCTGCCTCGGAGTTTATCTCACACCGGTTCCCTATCGGGCAGATTCAGGATGCCTTCGATGCGATCAAAAGAAATGAAGTAATAAAAGCGGTATTGACATTTTAATATTCAAAAATATGGAAACAAAAAAAACAAATATGACGGTAGCTGATCTTGCAGGAATGATCGATCATACCTTTTTAAAACCATTCGGAACAGAAAAAGAGATTGCCAGATTATGTGGCGAAGCACGCGAATACGGTTTTGCCATGGTGGCAATCAATCCAGCTGAAGTACCGGCCTCTGCCGAACTGTTGAAAGGTAGCGGCGTGCGTGTAGGGGCTGCCATCGGTTTTCCGTTGGGACAGACGACGAGCGAATGCAAAGCGTTCGAAATTCGCGATGCCATTCGTCAGGGTGCTACGGAGATAGATATGGTAATCAATATCCGTGCTCTTCAGAAAGGGGATGTGGCATTGGTAAAACAGGAAATCGAAGACATGGTTGCCGCTTGTAAACCGGCCGGTGTCATCAACAAGGTTATCCTTGAAACTTGTTATCTGACAGACGAAGAGAAAGAAACCGTATGTCGTATATCCAGAGAGGCCGGTGTTGACTTCGTGAAAACTTCAACCGGATTCGGTACGGCGGGAGCGACGGTAGAGGATGTGGCGCTGATGCGTCGTGTTGTGGGTTCTGAGATTGGAGTAAAAGCAGCCGGAAGTATCCGCGACCTGCAGACGGCTCTGGCTATGATCGAAGCGGGTGCTACTCGTTTGGGTACCTCTAGCGGAATAGATATTGTAGAATCATATAAAGAATTTTTAAAGGCTTAAGAGAATGAATAAACGCTATTCTGTAATTGTGGTCGCTTTTAGCTCTTTGTTCCTTTTTGCCTGTAAAAAAGAGCAGATGAAGATGCATGTGCCGAATGATTCCCGCGAGTTTATGATCTCTGCCGGGAAACTGTTTGATCAGATCCGCGAAGCAAAAGGATCTGCATCATCAGACAGTGTCAGGTTCTTAATCAGAACTGCTCACCGAAATCTTTTTGCCGAATATCCGATCTGTTATGATTGGTGGCTGCAGGATGGAAAAGAGGTCAATTGGTTTAATGAAGGCGCATTTGCCGATCAGTTGCAAGAGCGTTTGATGAAATTCGATATGAAAGGGCAATCGCTTCACGATGCCGATTCATTAGCCAGATATGGTGAGCTTTATTTTGATAAATGTAAAGAACGCAGGGCGAAGAGACTGGCCGGGTTTACCAGCCGTCCCGACAGGAAAATCGTTTTTACCAAGTTCGGCGTCTTGCGTCCTTCGTTCTTTGCTTATACAGAAGGGTTATCCGATGCACGTGATGAATGTAATTTCATCGGCGGCGGAGAACTTTCTTTATTGACCATGGATGGTATCTGGGCAAAAGAAACCGTTTTGCTCAAAGATTCGACTGGAGTGTTCCGTGATCCGGACGTTCATTTCGATGGAAACCACCTGCTTTTCTCCTGGAAAAAATCGTTCAAAGAGGATGATTTTCATCTCTATGAGATGGAATTCCCCGGGCGTAACGTGCGTCAGCTTACCGACACCCTCGGTTATGCTGATATTGAGCCGGTTTATTTGCCGGATGGAAATATTCTTTTTAATTCCACTCGTAACGGGAACGCCGTCGACTGTTGGAAGGTTGAAGTCAGCAACATGTATTTGTGTGACAGAAACGGAAAATATTTGCGTCGGGTAGGATATGATCAGGTTCATACCTCATCTCCGACCGTTCTTGATGATGGTCGTGTCGTTTATACCCGTTGGGAATACAACGACAGAGGGCAGGTATTTACACAACCATTGTTTCAGATGAATCAGGACGGTACCGGGCAGGCCGAATACTATGGCGTAAACAGTTTCTTCCCTACGACAATCGCTCATCCGAGACAGATACCGGGCACAAGAAAGGTGATGGGAACCATTATTGGTCACCATACTCCTCAGCACGGTAAACTGGGAATCATTGATCCCGAAGCGGGACGTGATGAAAACGAAGGTGTTATGTTCGTAGCTCCCTACCACAAACCGAAGGCAGAGCAAATCGACTCGTACGGACAGTATGGCGATCAGTTCCAATATCCGTTCCCGCTGAATGAGCAGGAGTTTTTGATCTCTTATACTCCGCTCGGATATCATGTGGATCATCCGATGCGTTTCGGCATCTATTGGATGAATCCCGACGGAGAACGCGAATTGCTGGTTGCCGATCCTGATATTTCCTGTAACCAACCGGTATTACTGGAAGCCAGAAAGGCCCCTTTCAACAGGATCAATACGGTTGATTATACCAAAAACGACGGCGTATATTACATGCAGAATATTTATGAGGGGAACGGCTTGAAAGGTGTGGAGCCGGGAACCATCAAAAAACTGCGTGTGGTAGAAATCATCTACCGCGCCGCCAGTATCGGAGCTACCTTCGGATTTGATAAAGGGGGAGCCGGGCACGCCTTTTCTCCGGTAGGAGTAGGAAATACGAGCTGGGATGTCAAACGGATATTGGGTACGGTCGATGTGGAACAAGACGGATCGGCATTTTTTAACGTACCGGCCCGGAAACCGCTCTATTTCCAGGCATTGAATGAAAATAACGAGGTGGTTCAGACCATGCGTAGCTGGTCGACACTTCAACCCGGAGAGATACAAAGTTGTGTGGGATGCCATGAGCATAAAAATAGTGTTCCGGTTGCGGCTCATCCCGTATCGATGGCGATGAATGCCGGTGTCAAAAAGATTACGCCCGAAGGTATCGGAGAACGTAACTTCAGCTACATCAAAGAAGTGCAGCCGATTTGGGATGCCAATTGTATCGCTTGTCACGACGGGAAGAAACATCCGATGAGTCTTAAGGGAGAACTCAAGGTTGTAGATAATCAGACCCGACGGAAGTTCTCAGATTCTTATCTGAATCTGACGCATGCACGTAAACTGACTGATGGGAACGATTCATGGCAAGGCGATGCCCATCATCCGGAAGTGAACTGGATCAGCAGCTTGTCAGAACCTACATTACTGCCTCCTTACTTTGCCGGATCTACGACCAGCAACCTGATCAAGCGATTGAAAAACGGGCATGGGGGTACCAAATTGTCGAAAGAGGAGATCGAAACCGTTTCTTTGTGGCTCGATATGCTGGCTCCCTTTATCGGTGATTACCGGGAAGCCAACAACTGGTCGAAAGAGGAGGAAGATTTCTATCGTTATTACGAGTTGAAGCAAGAAAAAGCCCATCGGGAAAATGAGGAAAACATACGCTTATATCTTCAATCACTTCAGCAAAAGTGATCTGTATGTTTGAACTATTCCCTTTTTTAAGAAAGAATGAAAGAATTCGTATGAAAAATATAACCAGCATCATGTTACTTATAGGCAGCTTCTCCTTGGTCAGCTGTCAGGATAATCGCACCTTTTCTCCGGAAAGGCTGTTCAATGCGCACGATCCACAAGGAATACTCGTTAGTGACCGTAGCAATCGGGAGCTGCTTTGGCTCTCCGACAACCTGAAGGATATCAAAGGGAAAATCACTTTTCAGGAACCGGTTCAGGATGTCGTTTGCGAAAATGGACAGCGTATATGGACGCTTTGCGACGGTACCGACGGTACACTGTATGAGCTCAACGGGGCTGACTTATCCATTGTCTCGGCTGTCAATACAGGAGCCTATCCTTCGTCCATGGTGTTCAATAAATTGACCAACACGATCTGGATCACACATCGGTTTCAGAATGCTATGAGTGAAGTGAATCCCGTTTCGAAACAAATAAAAACGTATGGCGAAGTGGGTCGTGAACCGGTCGACGTAGTGACTTTCCGTTCGGATTCGTTGTTGCTTATCGCAAACAATATGCCGGAAATGTCATCGTTGAGTTATCCGCTGTCGGCGCTCCTTACCGTATTCGATGTCTCTGCCAACGAAGTGAAAAAACGGATCTCCCTGCCTAACGGATCGACAGATGTAAAGGAAATCGCGGTCGATCACAAAAGGAATGTCGCTTATGTTACCCATTTGCTATCCCGCTATCAACTCCCAACGAACCAGGTCGACAGGGGGTGGATGTGTACCAATGCGCTTTCTGTTATCGATCTTGACCGGGAGGAATTACTGACCACCGTATTGCTCGATACGCCGCAAAAAGGGAGTGCGAATCCCTGGGGGGTTACCCTTTGTGATGAAACGGATCAGATCGTCGTGGCTGCTTCGGGTGTTCATGAATTGGTCCTGATCGATCGTAGTGCGCTGCATAAGCGTTTCAGCGATGTAAAGAACGGAATCAAAGTGACTCCATCGACCCGCAAGTGGGAAGATATTCCCAATGATGCCGGTTTTCTTTATGGAATCAGCCGCTTTGTCTCTACCGCAGGAAAAGGTCCCAGAAGTGTAATCAGTAAGGCCGGGCGCATTTATGCTGCCAACTATTTTACCGGAGAGATGATCGCACTTGATCCGCAAACACTCGAAACACTAGTGGTTCCCGCGAAGGGGCTTCCGCTTACCGCCACTACCGAGGGATTGGGAAATATGTATTTCCACGATGCTTCCATCGGATTTCAGGGATGGCAAAGCTGTGCGAGCTGTCATCCGAACGAGGCTCGTGTAGATGGTCTTAACTGGGATTTGTTGAACGATGGAATGGGTAATTCGAAAAATACCAAAACTCTCCTGTTCTCTCATCAAACGGCTCCATGTATGGTTACCGGTATTCGTCGCGATGCCGAAACAGCCGTGCGGTCCGGATTGAAGTATATTCTTTTCGCGCAGCCCAACGAGGCTATCTCCCTTGCCATGGATGCCTACCTGAAATCCCTGAAACCACTGCCGAGTCCTTATCTGGTAGATGGAAAACTTTCTGCCGCGGCAGAAAAAGGGAAAGTCATTTTTGACAGAGATTGTGCTTCCTGTCATTCCGGATCGTTTTACACCGACTACAACCAGTACGATGTAAACTGGACCAACGGAAGTGAAACCGGAGTGAAAATGGATGTATCCGCATTGAATGAGGTATGGCGTACGGCTCCTTATTTATACGATGGCCGTTCTTATTCCATGATGGATATGCTCCGTATCCACGGGCCGAAAGAAGCGGTTTCGCAACAGGAGCTTTCTGATTTGGCCGAGTATGTATTATCGCTTTAATCCTGAAAACAGATGATCAGATCGATATTTTTATTAGTCGGAATATGCTGTGCCTTTTTTGGAAAGTTACGGGCACAGCATCCGGCTTTTGCCGGATGCGATTACTCGCAGGGAATTGCATTCGTTATGGAAGACAACCGTATCGTGTGGCAACATGAGGCCGCCGAAACGAACGATATTTGGGTATTGCCCGGAGGTAATATTCTTTTCTCAACGGGAAAAGGTGTTCTGGAAATGACCCGTCAGAACGATACCGTATTTCATTATCAGTCGGAATCGTCAATTTTTGCCTGCCAGCGTCTTGCCGATGGCAATACGTTTGTGGCGGAGTGTAGCGCAGGCAACCTGCTTGAGATCTCTCCAGCCGGAGAAGTAGTCAAACGGATTTCGATTCTTCCCGCCGGAAAACAGGAGGGGGGATTCGGTTTTATGCGCAATGCACGGAAGTTGGAAAACGGCAATTACCTCGTTGCACATTACAGCGATCAGATGGTTTGTGAATATGATCCGCAAGGGAAGCCGGTAAAGCGCTTCGATGCTCCGGGCGGTCCGCATTCCGTCGTTCGTTTACCGGATGGCAATACCCTGGTTTCGGTTGCCGACATGAATCAAAATCCGCGTTTGTCAGAATTCAATTCCCAAGGTGAGCTTGTTTGGGAGTTCTCGAATAAGGATATCGAATCCGGCGATCCGCTTAAATTTTTAGGTGGCATGCATGTGCTCGAAAACGGAGATATCCTGTTTGCCAATTGGTCCGGACACGATCATTCAGACAACCGGATCGACCTGTTCCGGATCGACCGGAATAAAAACGTCTTGTTCTCTTTCAACGGAAACCCGTTTCTTAAAACGATGTCGTCCGTTTACCTGCTTCCCGGGGCAAAGACAACAGTCCCGGTGAAGACTTATCATTAATTACTCAATCCGTATGATCTATAATAAAACTGTTTCGTTTCAATCGGTTACCGCAACAATCTCCCGTTTTGAATCCCAATCGCCGGTGAAAGAATTTCATGTGATGCTCCAGGGGACTGACCCTTCGCTTTGTTTTGAACTCCAGCTGCTGGCGATCAGGCAAGCCGTTACCGATTTGACGGAGAATGGCGATATCGAAGGGAAACCTGTTTTTGCCCGTTATTTTTTGAGTGACATCGCCAATCAGACCGATCTTGTAAACGAAAAGTCTGCTTTTCTTTCGCAGGCAGCTCTTTCTGTGATTCAACAGCCCCCTTTGAACGGAACAAAAATAGCTTTATGGATCTGTATGCAAACGGATGTCCGGGTTGATATACTCTCTGAAAATTATATCACAGTCACTCATAATGATTATACCCACGTATGGGGATCTGGTTGCTATCAGGCATCTGCGGTAGAGGATTCGCACCGGCAAACCGTTTCTTTGTTTGAAACCTATATGAACAAGCTTCAGCAAGCCGGGGGAACATTGGCTCAAAACTGCATGCGTACCTGGCTCTTTGTTCAGAACGTA
>JBOFCW010000265.1:0-1638 GCA_051646395.1 Bacteroidales bacterium | reverse complement strand
TATTCGAAGGTTTGACTGAAAAATATAAGAACTCAAATGTGAAATTCATCTATGCACAGGGAACAGACCTGACAACAGATAATAAGAGTATGTTTGCTGAAGCAATTGCGACAGCTAAAAGAGCAGATATCGTTATCGCTGCTATGGGTGAAGACTTTAACTGGTCTGGCGAGGCTGCTTCACGTTCAGATATCAAACTTCCGGGTGCACAACAGGATCTATTGAAAGAATTGAAAAAAACAGGTAACCCGATCGGTTTGGTTCTTATCAATGGCAGACCTTTGGATTTATCTTGGGAAGATCAAAATGTAGATGCAATCTTAGAGGCATGGTACTTAGGAACGATGGCTGGCCATGGTATGGCTGATGTTATTGCAGGCGATTACAATCCTTCTGCAAAATTGACTATGTCGTTCCCTCGTAATGTAGGTCAGGTACCTATCTACTACAATCACAAAAATACAGGTCGTCCGATTGATCCGGCTTTCCCTAAGACGGATTATAAGAGTAACTACTTAGATGTAGAGAATACGCCTCTATACCCATTTGGTTACGGATTGAGTTACTCGACTTTTGCGGTTGATAATATGAAGCTGGATAAAACAGTATTCGGACCAAACGAAACGATTACTATTACGGCTGATGTTGCAAATACGGGTAATGTAGATGGCGAAACTGTTGTTCAGTTATATGTAAGAGATATTTATGGAACGACAACCCGTCCGGTTAAAGAGCTTAAAGGCTTCAACAAAATTGCCCTTAAGAAAGGTGAGAAAAGAACAGTTACATTTGAATTGTCTGAAAAAGATCTTCAAATGTATGATATCAATATGAACAGAGTTACTGAGGAAGGTGATTTCAAAGTTTGGGTTGGACTAGATTCAGCCGACGAAAAGAATGAAGCGGACTTCTATTTCAAAAAATAAATTTGTTCTTTTTCTGAAAACCGAAGTAGATCATGATTATATGAGAAAATTCTACTTCGGTTTTCTTTATTTTATAACGATTGAACTATGAAAAAATTACATCTTATATCATTGCTGACGGTCTTGTGCTCATTTTGTGCCGAATCAAATGCTCAGTCAATGAAAAGCGCGACCTACTGTAATCCGATTAATCTGGATTATACATATATGATATATAATTCTGGTGACAATATTTCTTATCGTTCAGGTGCTGATCCTGCTGTGGTTGAGTTCAGAGGCGAGTATTATATGTTTGTGACTCGCTCGCATGGTTACTGGCATTCGAAGGATCTTGCCGAATGGGAATTTATCACTCCGCAAAACTGGTATTTTGAAGGAAGTAATGCACCGGCAGCTCATAATTATAAAGATTCGGTTCTCTATGTAACGGGAAATCCTTCTGGAAATATGAGCGTTTTATTTACTGATAATCCGAAAAAAGGAGACTGGAAGTCAACTCCTGGTATTTTGTATGATTTGCAGGATCCGGATTTATTCATTGATGATGATGGTCAGGCTTATATGTTTTGGGGATCATCCAACACCTACCCTATGCGTGGTAAAAAATTGAATAAAGATCGTCACTTCCATCCGGAAGGCGAAACGCATGAATTATTCAAGCTGGATATGGATAAGCATGGTTGGGAAAGATTTGGAGAAAATCATGCTGACA
>JBOFCW010000252.1:0-6058 GCA_051646395.1 Bacteroidales bacterium | reverse complement strand
GATTTCAATGGCGTTTGCGGGAATGAAATCATTGATGTGAAACGTTTGCCAGGATATGCCACTTTCAATTATTACTCTCGTGCACTCGATCGCTGGCATGGTGAAGGAACATCGAACAAGAATCCGATTCTGGCTCCGTCGAGAGCTCACAATTACCTGCCTTCAGACAATTTGCTCGAAGACGGATCTTACTTCCGTGTACGTGCCATTCAGTTAGGGTATACGTTACCAAAAGCCGTTTGCCAGAAATTGCAGATTTCAAACCTGCGCTTTTTCGTAAATACACAAAACCCGCTGACATTCAAACGTAACAGCGGTTATACACCGGAAGTTGGAGGAGGTATTCTTGATGGCGGTATTGATGCCGGAGGAACGTATCCTTTACCAACAACCTATACGGCCGGTCTGACCCTGAGCCTGTAAGAGGGTAGTAAGCGTTTGACCTAAATTTTAATCCTAACACATAACACTGTATTATTATGAAACGGCTATTATATATTCTTCCCCTTGCTTTAGCTCTGGGGTCTTGTTCTGACGATTTCCTTAATCGTTATCCGAAAGGACAATGGCATCATGGCAATTTTAAGCCCAATGATTCGATCGACAACTCAATTCTGTCTGAAGGAAAAATAATTCAGGCATACGATAATTTTAAGAGTTTCGGCTTTTGCTATGCCTCTGCAGCATTAAATAACTACATCACTCCCGATGGCGAAAAAGGGGGAGGTTCACTGACCGATGGAGGAGAAGGAGCCCCTTCTTTCTCAACGATGAGTTTTACAAGCAGTACGAACATGTTCAAACTGTATTACAGTGAAATGTATAACTGTATATACAAATGCAACGAAGGTATCGCGCTGGCTCAGACTTTAGTCGGTGATAAACAGGATAAACGGAATAAGTTATTGGCTGAGGCGCTGTTTGTTCGTTCTCTGGCCTATTTTAAACTGATTCAGGCCTTTGGGGATGTGCCATATGTTGATAAGGTTTTGTCGCAAGGAGAGAATACACCTCCGAGAAGTTCGAAACAGGAGATCTACGCGATTTTGGAGAAAGACTTGATTTGGTCGACGCCTTTCCTGTCTACCCGTGAGATGAACAATATATCGGGCAATAAAGGGCGGGCTACACAGAATGCCGCACGCGCGCTTTTGGCTAAAATTTACCTTTATCAGCAACAATGGAATTCTGCTTTGTCAATGACACAAGCAATCATCAGCTCGGGTGATAACAACCTGACAACACCGTTCGATCAAATATTCAAAGAAGAAAATGAATTCGGGCCGGAGTCAGTACTTGAAATCAATGCAGAATTCAAGCCGGAGGAGAAAATATATCTGGGTACGCAAAATACTCAGATACAGGGTATCCGTGGTGTGCCGAATGTAGGGTGGGGATTCAATTGTCCCGGATTCGAACTGATGGATGCTTTCGAAGCTGCCGACCCTCGTAAGCAGGTAACTGTTATCGCAGACGGAGATACCTTCGATGGCAAAAAAGTTTATGGCGACGGTTATCATACCTACTGGAATGGGAAAGCGTGCTGGAACGTGATTACAGAATCTCGTCTTTACGGTCGAAGTATCAATGACCAGGGACAATGGAAAAACATCATGCTTATCCGTTATGCCGACATTTTGCTGATGCATGCCGAAGCAGCTCTCGAATTGGGGAATGTCGACGATGCGTTGAATAAGATCGAGCAAATCCGCAGCCGTGCCCGTGGTGACCAAAACGATGTCCTGCCGATAGTCGAAGATCGTGATGTCGATGTGTTAAGACAAAAAATACGACACGAACGACGCATCGAGCTGGCGATGGAATACGAGCGTTATTTCGACCTTGTTCGCTGGGGGATCGCGAAGGATGAAGTTCCCGGTTTTGTGACAGGCAAACATGAACTGTTTCCGATTCCTCAAACCGAGATTGACAAATCGAATGGGATATTGACTCAAAATCCGAATTATTGATATCGATAACGATAAAGTACATCAAGCGGAGTGATCCTTTTTCACTCCGCATAATACAAGATTCGCATGAAAAAAATTGCATCATTAATACTGTTGTCATTCAGCATCATGGGGTGCTCCGAAGAGGAACCTACCTATGTTGTCGATAAGCCGGTCAAGAACGATCAGACCTATTCACCTGCAGAGGTCCGTCCCGTTCTTGAGCAAGAACAGAAGGCAGCCTTTAATTTCTTTTATGAAGGAGCCTGTCCCGTTACCGGATTGGCACTTGAAGGTAATAACCGGGGACCGGTGGTAACAACCGGCGGCTCCGGGTTCGGATTAATGTCTTTGATCATCGGGGCTGAGCGCAATTGGATCTCGCGCCAGCAAGCGGCAGATCAGACTCTGAAAATAGTTCGTTTTTTGGGTGAATGTGAGCGATTCAAAGGAATGTGGTCTCATTGGTATAATCCAGACGGAACAGCCCATGCCTTTGGTGATCAGGTAAAAACAGGCGATGTCATCGAATCTGCATTTCTGATGTCGGGCTTGCTTACCGCTTCTGAATATTTTCAGATGGCCAATCCTGTTGAAACAGAAATCAGAGACTCGGTAGCCTCCTTGTGGAATACAGTCGATTGGAATTTTTATACCAATGGCGATCAGGTTTTGCATTGGTTGTGGTATTCCGAGCAAAACAAATTTTCTCTGGATATCCGAGGTTGGCATGAAGGTTGGATAAGCTATCTTTTTGCCCTGGCTGCTCCGGCCCCACATAATATTTCAGAATCGGTCTATAACCAGGGGTGGCTTTCAAACGGAGGTATCTATAGTCCGGGACGAGAGCATTATGGTTATCCGCTATTGATGGGTGAGGATAAAGGCGGATGTATGTTTTTTGCTCACTATTCGTTCGTCGGGCTCGATCCCCGTATGTTGGAAGACAATCGGGTGAATTACTGGCAGCAGAACGTCTGTCATACGATGATCAACCGTCATTATTGCATCGAAGAGGCTCCCCGGAATTTTAAATATTCTGAGAAAGTATGGGGACTCACCGCTTGTTATGGTGCGCGTCCGCCAGAATGGAATTATACGGCTCGTTCTCCTCACAACGATGATGGTGTCATTGCCCCGACAGCATCTTTGGGCTCATTCCCTTATACTCCGTTTTATTCGACCCAGGCTTTATTGCATATGGCTTCCAGACCCGAATTGAAGGGTGAGTTCGGTTTATGCGATTCATTTTGTCCGGAAACGAATACTCAGGAGAAAAGACATCTTGCAATCGATCAGGGTCCAATTGTGGTGATGATCGAGAACTATCGTAGCGGTCTGATCTGGAACCTGATGATGAAAAACGAACACGTTCGACGGGGCTTGCGTCTTGCCGGAGTCAAAGAAGTACCGGATTATAAAGAAGGTTTTCCACTGGCGATTGTCAATACGAAAACCAAAGTTTACGACATGATGATGCACCCTGATCGCGAAAAGTATGAAATCGCATATTATTCGAAATCGGCTGGTAAAATAGTGTTTCAATTGATCGATAAATCCAATAAAATGGTACGCTCTTTCACCGTTGACAATCAAATGGCTCTGGGCACACTTGCTTTTGACGACAAAGACATTCTAAAAGGTCAGACATACCATCTTAAAATGAAACCAGAATCCGGAAACGAAATCATTCTTCCGGTTTGCCTGAGATAAAACAATAGCTTTTTTCAGATGCTTCCGATTTTCGGAAGCGTCTGGAAAATAACCTTATAAATCTTCTAATCAAAAATTTAATAGCTTATGAAAAAGAGCTTTATCTCTTTATCAATGCTCTGTGCATTGTCTTCTCCACTGTTGGCATTAGACAACAAAGTTTTGGATAACTTCGAAACCGGAGCTATCAGTTTCACTGAAAAAGTGAATATCCTGGGTGGCATTATCAATAAAGTAGTTGATAATCCTTCGAAAGCCGGTAATAACAGCAATTTCGCCTGGAAATTTTCGCGTGTCGATGAGGAATCGCCTAATTGGTCAGGTATGTGGGCTCAATTGACAGAAGAGGTTCCGTTGGGTTATCATCGAATCGAAATAAAATATTATCGTACGAATCCGCATTCACAATTACGTATCAAGTGCGAAGGAGCCGTTACCAAAGAGTTCTTACCGGTTTCCCCTGCGACGAAAGTCAATGAATGGGAAACCCTCACTTTCGATTTGACGGCCAACGGGATATTGAATGTCCGCGTATTCGGAATCCAGCCCGATTTCGTGATGCCGGTAACGCCTGATGCCGAAGTTTATGTGGATGATATCACGTTTATTTATGATCCGACAATCACACCGCCTGAAACCCCTTCCGAATTACCTTTGTTTGCCGATAGCGACAACAATATTTTCTTCGACCAGAGTTGGATCAATGTAACTTTTCCTAGTACTGTATACCAGGCTCCGGATCACCAAGAGAAGTTCCCTGTTTCTGCAGATGTCAGACATGAAGGAGAAAATGCGCTTATGTTGAAATGGAAATCGGCAGCAGGCGGAGACTGGATGTCACTTTTGGCCTCTATCGGTTGGCAGAATTTTAACCTTACTGAGATGGACAACATTGTGATGTGGATAAACTCACCTGAGTCGTTATCAAAAAACAGCCTTCCGAATATCGATGTCGAATCTTTTATGGGAGGTCGTTCAGGTAAAGTTGCTATGGGTAATTACCTGACAGTCGATCTTCCTGCCGATACATGGACTGAAGTGATCATTCCGATCAACGATTTGAAAATGGCCGATCCGGCATTCGACTCGAAATGGGCAGCTGTGAAAGGGCTATTCTTCAGTCAGAATCTTGCCGATAATGCTGAACATACCCTTTATATCGATAAGGTTTCTTTTGCAAAAGCAGTCGATAATAGCCTGGGTAGTCTGGTTTCCGGAGCATCTGCTCTGAAGGCATGTTATCAGGCTGGTATCCTTAAACTGAATCAGGAAGTGTCATGCATAACAGTTTGTAATATCATGGGAAAATCTGTTTTTTCTAACAATAGCAGATGCTCCGAAATAGCCCTTGATCTTACATCCGGCATCTATGTCGTATCGACCGAATCGGGATCTTGTAAAATACTTGTTCCCTGATTAAAATACATATTCATAAAAAAGTCATCCACGGTTTGTCGAAGGACTGAAAAAGTATCTTTGAATAAAATGGCTTAATAAAGGATGAAAATGAGTATGGATTTAAAAGAAGAAAACATTCAGCTCTTGGAAACTTAACAATGGGTGAGTTTTGGAATCGGACTAAAATAATTTTAAAGCTATTTATTTTAGTCTACTTTTGCTTGGTTATACCAAAGTTACCATGCCATGAAGGAGCGAAGGGAACACCAGACATCTAAAATGCTTAGAGAACGAATCCATATCATCAAAAAGAGGTGAATATCCCGGAAGTCAGAACACTACTTTCGGGGTATTCACCTTTTTTTTAATCAACCTCTTTTTTATGCAATGATTATATCATTTTGGGTACTCCGTTTTTCGGAATTTGCAGTGCTTTTAAGCTAATAGTCCCTTGATATTATCTTCGAAAGCAGAGAGAGCCGCTTTGGCACCTTCGCCCATGGCGATGATGATCTGCTTGAATGGTACGGTCGATACGTCGCCTGCGGCATAAATGCCGGCTACGTTTGTACGGCAGTGCTGATCGATGCTGATTTCGCCCATGCGGGTGGTTTCAACCAACTCTTTCAGCAGTTCGCTGTTGGGAGCCAAACCGATTTGAATAAATACGCCGTCGGTTTCTATAAGGTGATCTTCGCCCCCGATCCGGTCGGTATAGCGGATGGCGTTTACTTTGCTGCCGTCGCCGATCACTTCCTGTACTGCGCCGTTTACGATGATTTGTACATTAGGCAGTGTGTTTAATTTTTCCTGCAATACGCGATCGCCTTTCAGCTGATTGGTAAATTCGATAAGGGTAACGTGAGAGGCTATTGAGGAAAGGTCGATGGCCGCTTCGAGACCGGAGTTTCCTCCGCCGACCACTACCACGCGTTTGTTTTTATAAAGCGGGCCGTCGCAGTGTGTACAGAAGGCGATGCCCGAACCGATGTGCTCTT
>JBOFCW010000247.1:0-4102 GCA_051646395.1 Bacteroidales bacterium | reverse complement strand
CTTAGAGGATATGTATAAGACGGTTATGCACCTAAAAGATGTTGTCGTCAATTATCCCGACGAAGTAGCCCACGACAAGGTGGTGATTTGCAAAATCCGTTATCGCAAGCAACAAACTCCTTGTCGGATCGACCTGCTCCCCGACAACCGGGCGCGTGTCACCTTCCTCGAACCGGTTAACTCTGTAGCTCCCGGACAGGCAGCGGCTTTTTACCGGGGTGATTGCTTATTGGGAGGCGGAATCATCGTGAGTGCCGAATAAAAAAAATCCATTTTCCGTGATGACGGAAAATGGATTTTTTTGTTATCAACGGCGGATAAATACCGCCGTCACATAGTTATAAGGATTTATTTGACTTCCCAGCCCTCTTCACCCAACAGGAATTCGCGTAATGTACGCGCCGTTTTCTTATGCTGAACGTCGGCGATTTGTTTTTCAACCTCCTGATCATAAACCGGCGACTCCACAGCACGAATCACACCGAATGCGATCGGTAGCTCAGAATTGTCGTCCGTACTCATCATCGCCAACTTCAGGTGTAAGCAGTTATCTCTTGTGGTGACATCATGAACCAGCAAATCCTTTTCGGTTACGCCGTTCTCTCCGATCGTTACTACTTTCAATGTCATACCGTCCAAAACGAGTCCTTTATCCCGGTTGGTTCCGAATATCATCGGTTTCCCGTGTTCAAGTATGATTGAGCGTTCTGCACGTACTTCCCGATCCGACACCCATTTATGAATTCCGTCACTGAAAATCACGCAGTTTTGTAAAATTTCAACAACAGAAGCACCTTCATGTTTAGCCGCAGCTACCATCACATCTTTTGATGTCGGCAAATCCACATCCAGCGCTCGTGCAAAAAATGTTCCTCGCGCTCCCAGGGCAAGCTCTGCTGGTATGAATGGATCTTCAACCGTACCATAAGGAGACGATTTCGTAACCACACCACGATCTGTTGTCGGTGAATACTGCCCCTTAGTCAATCCGTATATCTTGTTGTTCAACAAGAGGATATTCAGATTCACATTTCTGCGAACAGCATGAATAAAGTGATTTCCACCGATAGCCAGACAATCGCCGTCGCCCGTTACCGACCAGACTGACAAAGATGGATTTGCCGTCTTTACTCCTGTGGCGATTGCGAGTCCTCGTCCGTGTATGGTATGAAAACCGTAGGTATTCATATAATAAGGCAAACGAGAAGAACAACCGATTCCGGAAACAACTACCGTTTCATGGGGAGCTACGCCTATCTCGGCCATTGCCTTCTGCAATGTATTCACTACGGCATGGTCGCCACAACCGGGACACCAGCGCACATATTGATCGCTTTTATAATCTTTTGCTGTATATTTCAGTTCCATTATTATCCCTCCATTTCTTTGGTAATCGCTTCTACAATATCAATAACGCGGAATGGCTGCGCCTGCATCTGGTTATACTGGCGTATATTCACACCAGGCACTTTACCTCGCAGATACGAAGCGAACTGTCCGTTATTAAGTTCACAAACCACCACCTTTTTATACTTGCGCAAAACCTCTTCCGTATTTTTAGGAAGCGGATTGATATAATTGAAATGCACATAGGCAACATGTTTCCCGGCTTCATTCAGTTCATTGACCGCCGAGAATAGATGTCCGTAGGTACCACCCCATCCTACCACGAGCAAATCGGCATTGGGATCTCCCATCACGTTTAGCAAAGGGATATCATGCGCGATATAATCGATTTTTGCCTGACGGGTGTCGGTCATCTTCTGATGATTCTCCGGATTGGTCGAAATCGCAGAAGTGTTGTAATCTTTCTCAAGTCCTCCCAATCGATGCGCAAAACCTTCTTGTCCCGGATTCGCCTTATAACGTACCATCGTATCCAGGTTACGCATATATGGCTTCCAACCCTCCTTCATTTCTTCGTTTACGTAAGGGATCCGGATAGACGGATAGTGATCCATATCAGGAATCCTCCAGGCAGAAGAACCATTGCCGATAAAAGCATCCGTCAGGAGAATAACGGGAGTCATGTGTTCGAGTGCGATCTTCGATGCGGCGAAAGCCATGTCAAAACAGTCAGTCGGCGTAGATGCCGCAAGTACAACAGCAGGCGACTCTCCGTTACGCCCGTAAAGCGCTTGCAACAGGTCGGTTTGTTCCGTCTTCGTAGGCAATCCCGTCGACGGACCACCACGTTGCACATCGATGATCACCAAAGGAATCTCCGCCATGACAGCCAGACCGATCGCCTCACTTTTCAGGGCGAGTCCGGGACCAGAAGTCGATGTAGCAGCAAGCGAACCGGCGAAGGAAGCACCTATAGCAGTACAAATACCAGCAATCTCGTCTTCCGCCTGCACGGTCTTCACGCCCAGATCTTTTCGTTTGGACAACTCATGAAGGATATCCGTAGCCGGCGTAATCGGGTAACTCCCCAAAAACAAAGGGATACCTGCTTTTTCGGCAGCGGCTATTAATCCGAATGAAACAGCTTTATTGCCGTTTACATCCATGTAGAATCCCTTCTCTGTATTGTTCGATTCGATGCGGTAGGTCGAAACCGTCGCATGAATGTTGTTTCCATAGTTATATCCGTCGGTAAGCACCTTGATATTGGCTTCCAATACGGATGGTTTCTTTCCGAATTTGTTCCGCAGCATCTCCATCGCATGCTCCAGTGGGCGATTAAACAACCAGCAAACCAGTCCCAGCGCAAACATGTTCTTGCTGCGAAGCATCGATTTGTTGTCCAGCCCCATGTCGGACAAAGAGCTTTTGACCATCGTTTCGACGGCAACAGGCACAATTTGTACCTGCGACAATCCCAACTCCACAAAAGGTTCTGTCGTTTTATAATCAGCCTTTTTCAAATCAGACTCGGTAAACGAATCCTCATCGATAATGATTATCGTATTGGGTTTTATAAATCTGGCATTCGTTTTCAAAGCTGCCGGATTCATCGCGACCAATACATCACATGAATCACCCGGAGTATATACTTTTTTTCCTAAATGCACCTGAAATCCGGATACACCACCCAAGGTTCCCTGAGGAGCCCGTATTTCAGCCGGATAATCCGGAAAAGTGGAGATCTCATTACCAAATATCGCCGATAGGTTCGAGAAAATGGTTCCGGCCAACTGCATTCCGTCGCCCGAGTCACCGGAGAAGCGAATCACCACTTCATCCGTATCAATAATGGATGTTTTTTCAGCCATATCTTTTATATAAGGTTTATTATAACGTCAGTTCCAGCCTCCCGAGCTTTCCGACAGGGTATTTCGAGAGTGTATCTTTTAGAAGAAGCAGAAATGCATAAAACTGTCATAAATTACATTTTTACACAACAACCGTGCTTCAGTCCGCAAAATACATTATTTTTCACCAAAAAACTAACAAAATGATTATTTTTTATCCTATTGAAAAGAAGTAAGGAATAGCATAATGTCGCTCCAAGGATATCCGAAATACTCACCGACGGTAGGATTTACCAATTTACCATTATAAAAATAAACTCCTTTCCGGAATCCCGCATTCTCCCGTATAAAGTCGGTTATCGTACCGGCATCCGCGATCGACTGCAATATCGGAAGCAGGTGATTGCTCAGTGAAATTGATGTTGTACGGGCTACCCGCGAACTTATATTGGGCAAACAATAATGCAAAACACCGTATTGTTCGAAGAAGGCCTCATAACGGTTTTTGGGATACACGCTTGTCTCAAAACAACCACCCTGATCTACGCTGAGGTCAATGATCAGTGCCCCGGACTTCATCTCACGCACCATATCCGCAGAAATGAAAAAACGCTTTTCTCCTTTTTCGATTCGCAAAGCTCCGATAACGACATCGGCAGACCGTAGAGTATTACGCAAAACATTCGGATGTAACGTCGAGGTAAATGTTGAAGCACCAAGGGCTCGTTGTAATCTCCGAAGCATATCCACATGGTTATCGAATACTTTCACCAACGCACCCAAAGCTACTGCCGTGCGGGCCGCTTCACTTCCGGCACGTCCTGCGCCAAGAATCACGATTTCAGTGGGTGAAACACCCGGACATCCGCCCAATAGAATTCCTTTTCCCCCGCCTTCATTGGTAA
>JBOFCW010000235.1:0-11138 GCA_051646395.1 Bacteroidales bacterium | reverse complement strand
ATTTCACAAGTGCTTTTTTTCGGAGCTCCGCAAATCGATCCTGCCGGGAGCATGGCATATAATATAGCGCCTAAATTCTGATGGTAATTTTCTGTTAATAACCCCGATATTTCCGAACTAACCTGCAACAGATCACCTTTGTTGGTTCTCAACCGGTCGATGTAACGATAACGGGTAACCTCCACCCGCGAGGCATGGATACTCAGGTCATTGCGGATGAGATCGACGATGGTCGCATGTTCGGCCGCCTCTTTCGGATTTTCAAGAATTTGTTTTTCTGCATCCGGAATTGATGCATCGATCGTTCCCTTCATCGGAAAAGAGGAGATGCGCCGCCCTTTGATTTGCACGAATATTTCGGGCGAAAGAGAACAAAAAAGGTTTTTTACCCACAAACGGTATCTGGCTTTCGATATATCGAATACCTGACGCAACGAAAGATTGCATTTTACAGGAGTACGTTCGGTCAGATTAATAAGAAAAGAATCACCCCGTTTAAGGCCACTGTGAACGATCCCGAATTTAGTTTGGTAATTTTCGAATGGAATCGGAAACGTTTGCCAATCGATCCCATCAGGCAGAACCGTATTTTTCGTGATCTCATCAGATGAGGTATTGCTGATTCCATTGAAATCATAGCGGATTTCATCAGAGTCTATCTCGTCGAGCGGCATCACATGATTGTGTTCTGTCGCATAATCAATAATAAAAAGAAACGGTTTGCGGGCCGCTCCCCATCGGTTTATCTGCTCAATCGCCTCTTGTTTGGTAAAATTCTTCATCATGCAGTTTGCTTCCCTGCAAAGATAAGACCTTACAGGGCTATTTGATGCTACATCCGGTTCATAAAAAAGATTATCGGAGTTTGTATCTCAGATAATGGGGTGCGGCATAACGAATAAAATAAATCGTTCCTGTCAGGATGGCGATCCAGCAGATTCCAAACAACATCGTGAAGTCGTAATGTTCAATCATATATCCCCCCAGGGCGATTCCCACACCGATCCCGAAATCCCAGAACGTGAAATAAGTAGAATTAGCAGTGCCTCTGCGGTTATGTTCCGCCAGGTTGATGAACATCGTCTGGAATGCAGGCGTAATATAACCGTATCCGATTCCCATTAGCAGTGCACAAATCAGAAAAGGAACGAATGTCGAACTGCAGATGATCAGTAAAAAGGCGATAGTCAGAAATCCTGTTCCCAGATAAACGACACGGGCAAGCTCTCCCCGGTTAAGCATGCGGGACGAAAGAAATCGGGCCAGGATAATGCCGGATGCCTGAAGCGTGAAAAATAAACCGGCCGAACTACCCAGATTGATTTGTTTGCTGTAAACACCGATATAATTCGTAATCACTCCGTATCCGATTGCAAAAGCAAAGAAAACCCATGCCGGCCGAAAGGCATTCACCAGAATAAACCGGTCAAGAGAGAGCGGCTCCTGCTGTATGATTCTCGGTTTGGCAGGTGTTTTTATGAAACAGATCGCAAGCAAACCGATGCAGCTGATGCCGCAGCTGGTGGCAAATATAAAAGGAAACGAATATTTTTCGATCAGTAACAAGCCGACCATCGGTCCGATAGCCATGGCGATGTTGGTCGACATACCGAAAAATCCGATTCCCTCACCACGTCTGTCTGAAGGCATGATGTCGATCGCAAGCGTATTCCCCGCAACAGTGCCGACCCCGAAAGTAAATCCATGTAAAATGCGCATGATGATAAACAGGAGAGTGAATGTAGCGGCAATATAACCGGCAAATATGACTGTGAAAATCAGAAAACAAAGCAGATAAAGAGGTTTGCGGGCAAAATAATCGACAAGAAATCCCGAAAAAGGACGAATCAATAAAGCGGCGATTGTGTATAGAGCGAGAATGATTCCGGCTTCTGCCCCGGCTACACCCAATTCGTCAATTACATAAAACGGCAGAATCGGAACAAGCAGATAAAAAGAAAAGAATAAAGATAAATTCGAAATAAAAGCGAGAATGAAGTTTTTACTCCATAAAACAGAGGTGGATGAAGGTTGTGTTTTTGACATGTTATGAATAGAAATTTAACTATTTGTTGTTTTGTGTAATCCGGAGGAAACACTTCTTATTACATCCCGGTAGCTCCTCCGTCGGTGGGGAGGTCGGAACTCCGCCGGTGGGGACACCGATGCACCGTCAGTGGGGAAGTCACTCCACCTTCGGTGCTCGTACCCGAACACCGCCGAGGGAGTGACTTCCCCACCGAAAAGGATTGGATCCTACCACCGACGGTGGAGCAGTACCCGGGGTATAAGAAAATGATTTATTGGTTACCGGGAGGAATATCTTAAACAGAGAAAGCCGGTTTAGAGAAGCGGATTACCAGCCGATCGAACCGCCACCACCACCGCTGCGTCCACCTCCGAAGCCGCCTCCGCCGCCACCGAAACCGCCGCCTCCGCCAAATCCGCGTCCGCCTCCGCCAACTACAACAGCGGTAGCCAGCATCGGGATGAGGTAACGTACTTTATTCTGATAATGACAATGCTGACACTGATAGGTTTTTTCGCCGGTACCTTTTGAAATGGTTGTCGGTCCGACAAGAATCTTGTCACTCTGTAAACCATAGGCACGGGTATGACAAACCGGACATTCGGAATACCTGGTGAACTGTTTATCATAAGAGAATATTTTTACCTTGTTGCATTTGTCGCAAAGCCACACGTCGTAATCCACCGAGTTGATTCGTTCTTCCGTTTGCTGAGAAGCACTCAGATAAGCATCCTCTTCCGCTTCGCTGAGCTTATGCATCTTCGTGCCGCATTGGTCGCAATAATGCGTTTTGTTTCTCAGACGATACATTTTTCCGCGGATCCATATTGCCACGGGGATCATCGTCAGTGGAAAAATGAAACAGAATATCATGGTGAGATCCTTATAGGGTGCTATGGCCCGGTATTTCGAGTAATCCTGATTATCGAACGTGTTTTTCATGCTGCTCAGGATGGAGCCGATAAAAAACAAAGCCACAAGCAAAGAAACAACCAGATACCAGAATATCACTGTTCCCCAGTTGATCGAATCCTTCTTTTGAGTCGAGGCAACCATGAGCTCTTTATTGGCTTCGTCTGTCGTCATATAAGCGATAAAAGCCCTCACGCCGTCAATCATGCCCTGATTGTAATTCCCGGTCTTGAAATAGGGAAGCATATACCGCATCATCAGGCGTTGATTGATCGCATCCGGAAGAACACCTTCCAGTCCGTAACCCACTTCGGTAAGAGCTTTGCGCTGGTCTTTCACAAACAGCAGCAGCAATCCGTTGTCTTTCTCCTTACGGCCGATACCCCATTTCTGAAAAAGTTCTGTAGCAAACATTTTCGGATTGGCTTCGCCGATCGAATTCAGAGCAACGACAACGAATTCAGAAGTATTGGTCTGGCGCAGGTTGTAAAGCATCGAATCGAGCGTAGCAACAGTAGCAGCAGAAAGTATTCCGTCGGGATTCGAAACGAAAGCGCGGGCATCTTTCAATTGTACGTTCGGTACGGTTTCAACGGTATAAGCCTGTCCGAAAAGTAGTTGTGTGAGTGACAGGAGGCAGATGAAAAGAATGGCTCTCATATCGTTTTTTGTTAGGTTTCTTAAGAGTAATACAAATATACTTACAATCAGGTTCTTGAGGATCGATATAAAAAGAAAATTCAGTATCGGATTTCAACATTCGTTCGTGAGCAGGGATTCGTTTTGGGGGGATGGCTTCTCCAGCCAAAGCAGCGCATTCCAGTCCGGAATGAGTTGTTCGGATAGTATCGCGCATAAAACGGATAACACATGAATGGCTTTGTTTTTGTTGATCTCTCCGTCTTGATGCCGGTCTATCTGCTGTAAGATGTTTTTTAATGCTTCGCTGAGATGTTTTTCAACAGTCTTTATAGAAATGTTCATAACTTCTGCTATTTCCGCGTATTTCAGGTTATGATACTTCGCCAGGATGAAAGCCGTTCTTCTTTTTTCGGGCAAGGACCGGATGATATTTAAAATCAGTTTGATCTGTTCGCGCGAAATAAGTTCTCTTTCCGGAGTCAGAGATGAAAAAAGGAGTTGCTGTTCGATGTCGTCGATGGAACAAGACGTGTGCCGTAGTTCTTTTTCGCGCATATCGAGCGCTTTGTTACGAGTGGCAATATAGAGATAAGTGAAAATATTTTGAATCGTTCTTTTTTCGCGATCCATCCATAATTGAATAAATACATCTGATACGACTTCTTCACTGAGCATCGGATTCCGTAAAACAGACTCTGCAATGGTGTATAAGCGAAAGTTCATTTGCTTATACAACTTATCGAAAGCAAGCTTGTCGGAAGAGCGGATCCGGTCATATAATAGGTTTAAGCTGGTATTCTCCATTAAAAAACAGATGTGATTTGGTGCAAATCTATCGTTTTAAATTATCCATTTTGTATTAATTCAATAAAAAAATAAATTTTTTATATCGTTGGGGTAGGGTATCGGTTTTTTATTCCGTCTATATAGTGAAGATTAAAATCAAATTATGAATTCAGAACAGATTGCGTCGATACTTACGAAAGTGTTATTCAAACAAAAGACAGAGATAGAGGAGAAGGCAAAATTAGACCGATGGATCCGTTCATCTGAGCAGAACAAAAGTTTGTATCATTTCCTGAATGAGGAAATAAAACTTGCGACGCCTGCTTTTTATAAAGAAAAGGAAGATCGGATTAGGGACAGGATCATGTCGGAAATCGATCTGGAAAGCATGAGGCAGAATCGGTTTAAGCGAAAATTCAATGCCGGTAAATATTGGAAATACGCAGCTGTATTTCTTATCGGCCTGTTAGTTCCGGCTTCCATCTGGTTGACTGCTCATCCGCGGGTTTATTCTGAATTTGAGGTCCCTTACGGGGAAGTATCGGAATTAGTGCTTCCCGACGGTTCGCGGGTGAAAATAAATTCCGGATCAAAACTTATTTATCAGGAGTCTTTCTGGACGAAAGACAGGCTGGTCGATTTGACGGGGGAGGCTTATTTTGAAGTAAAAAAATCGCAAAACAGATCTTTTACAGTTTCAGCCAAAGGAGCTAATGTTGAGGTTTTGGGAACCAGTTTTAACGTGAAGGCTTATCCGGATGATTCGTTCCTTGAGGCGACGTTGTTTACCGGTAGCATCTCTTTTTCCGCCGCAGGGAAGGATTTGAAAATGAAGCCGAATCAGCAGCTCGTTTATGATTTCGAAACCGAGGGACTTACGCTGGATATTTTTGATAAAGAGGATGTCAACTGGATGAACGGTTATTACAGGCTTGAACAGGCAACCTTATTTGAGGTGACCCGACTGTTGGCTAAAATATATGACTGTCAGATTGAAATTGATCCGGACGTGTTGCCCGATCTTCATTTCTCGGGGTATGTGGATCGGAACAGAACGCTCGAAGAGAATATCGAGATTATCTGTTTATCGACAGAGACGAATTACATCACAAGCGGATATGGAATCCGAATTGTAAATGATAACCCATTTTAAAACCCACTTGTCTAACTAACCATCAAATAAATATTATGAAAGCAAGATGTAAACGAACATTCTTTTATTACAAAAGGATATTCTTTTTATGTGCCTTTTTTACCGGAATGGTTCCTCTTTCTGCGATAGAGGCCTACCCCGTAGATACGAATTCGGCTGTTGTAGTCAGTTCAGGCACTTATTCCCTGAAGGAGTTGATCGGAATATTGGAAAAAAGAACTTCCTATAAGTTCAATTACAGGAATGATTTGATAGAGAATGTAAACGTGACGGTAAGCGACTTGCAGTTGCCGATTCAGACTTTGCTCGAGAAAACTCTTGCGGGAAAGCCGATCGCATTTCTCGTAAAAGAAAATAGTGTGATACTTTCCAGAAAAAAAGAAGTCATAACAGAAGAGGAGAAAAAACAGGTAACCATAAAAGGAAAGGTAATAGAAGCCGATACCAACGAGCCGGTAATCGGAGCACAGGTGTGGGTGAAAGATACTCCAAACGGGACGGTTACGGATATTGACGGGAACTTTACCTTAGTCAATGATGGCGACTATGGAGTCGTGGTAGTTTCTTTCCTGGGATATAAAAAGCAGGAACAGCCGATCGGACAGGCTAAAAAGGCGCTTGTATTCAAGATGCAGCCGGATTCGAAACAAATAGAAGAGGTTGTGGTTGTAGGATACGGGACACAAAAAAAGGCAAGTGTGATCGGGTCGATTTCAAGTGTGAAAGTACAAGATCTGAAAGCTCCTGTCGCAAAATTAAGTAGCAATCTGGGAGGACAGTTGTCCGGGGTTATCACGTTGCAACGTTCCGGAGAACCGGGTGCTTCGACTGAGTTCTGGATTCGGGGTATCAGTACATTCGGTGCCAATAAAAAACCGTTGGTCCTGGTCGATGGGATTGAGCGTAATTTGGATTTGGTCGATCCGGAAGATGTGGAGTCTTTTTCGATTCTGAAAGATGCTTCGGCCACCGCCATTTATGGAGTGCGGGGTGCAAACGGGGTCGTGCTCGTGAAAACAAGAACCGGGCAAGACGGTAAACCGCAGATCTCTTTTAAGGCGGAGATGGGACGATTGTCTCCGACGAAAGTTCCGAAGATGATGAATTCCGTTCAGTTCGCAGAGCTTTATAACGAGGCGTCCGGACAGAAGTTTTATTCTGAAGAAGCGATGGATGCATATCGTACCGGTTCGGATAACGACTTATATCCGAATGTCGATTGGATCAATGAGTTGTACGATGACTGCTCGTTGAGCGAACGTGTTAATTTAGGCGTAAGCGGCGGTGGAAATATTGCCAAATACTATATTTCGGGGTCTTTTTATAATGAAAACGGGATGTTCAAAACCAATTCGATGAACGAATATAATACGTCCACCTATTTCAGACGCTTCAACTTCCGTTCGAACGTGGATGTGAAACTTCATCGGAACACGATGCTGAATGTCAATCTGGCAACCGTTTTCGAACGAAAGAATGGTTCTGCGGAAACATCGGGAGAAATCTGGAAATATGCTTTTATCACATCACCCAATGCCTTTCCGTTAAGCTATTCGGATGGGAAATTATCGGGACCACCGACATCAAACGGAAAGAATCCGTATAATCTGCTGATGCATTCGGGATATATGGAGAATTTTTGGAACAATGCACAATCGCTGATCGGTTTGACACAAGACTTTTCGGATTTGATTACGAAAGGACTGACTGCAAATGTCAAGGTGTCTTTTGACGCGCATAATTATAACTATACAAAAAGATGGAAACAAGCTCCTCAATATCTGGCTGTCAACCGAAATTCACAAGGAGAAATCGTTTACAATAATACGGTGGTGGGATCTGAAAACCTGGATTATAAATACGGTTCGACAGGGAATACCATTATATATGTAGAAGCCGCTCTGAATTACAACCGGACGTTCGGACAAAAGCATGCCGTATCTGGATTATTCCTGTATAATCAGAAACAGCTCAATAAGACCGGTGCGGCAAAAGCAGAGGATGCCCTTCCCTACAGACATCAGGGGATTGCCGGTCGTTTCACGTATGCTTATGACTCCCGTTATTTTGTAGAGGGAAATTTCGGATACAACGGTTCCGAGAACTTTAGCCCGGGTCATCGTTTCGGATTTTTCCCGTCGGTAGCTTTGGGTTGGCTGGTTTCGGAAGAAGCTTTTTTTGCTCCTCTTACGTCGGTAGTAGATATGCTTAAGCTAAAGGGATCTTACGGGATTGTCGGGAATGACCAGATTGGAGGAGGACGCAGGTTTATCTATAATTCAACGATCGATACCGTTGATCCGGCCTATTATTTTGGTGATACACATCACAAAGAAAACGGTTATATCATGGGTGAATGGGCAAATTCGAATGTCGGATGGGAAAAAGCGTATAAAACGAATGCGGGAATCGAGGTTTCTCTTGTCCATGCGCTGAAAATACAGGTTGATTATTTCAGGGAAAAGCGAAACGGCATATTTCTGGAGCGAAAATCCCTTCCTCCTTATGTGGGAATCTCTCAGAGTCCGTGGGTAAATATCGGGAAAATGAAAAATCAGGGTCTGGATGCTTCTCTGGAATATAATCAAAAGGTGGGAGAAGTATTTTTGTCGGGTAAAGGTAATTTTACCTATGCACACAACATTATCCTCGATAATGACGAACCGGACTGGAAAAATAAATATCGCAACGTAAGGGGACAGTCTTTGTGGCAGCAATTTGGTTATGTTGCTGACGGATTGTTCGAATCACAGGAAGATATCGATGCATGGCCGACACAGAAGCTGGGTTCGGTTCGTGTTGGAGATATCAAATATATCGATATCAATGGCGACGGGGTTGTCGATTCGGAAGATCAGAAACCGATCGGGCGCACAGCAATTCCGGAAATCGTTTATGGTTTCGGCCTGTCTGCTTCCTGGAGAGGATTTGATGTCTCTTGTTTTTTCCAGGGCACGGGTCTTGTTACGTTTGTTCGGTCGGGTAGTGCCGTCCATCCGTTTAGCGCAAGAAATATGGTTGAAAGCGGGATGTACGAAGACGTTTATCACAATTACTGGTCGGAAGAGAATCCCGATCCGAATGCGCGTTATCCTCGCCTCTCTGTCGGTGACAACAAAAACAACTTTGTGACTTCGACTTACTGGCAGGAAAATGGGCGCTATCTCCGTCTGAAGAATGTGGAGCTGGGATATTCTTTGCCAAAGAATTTCGTGAAAAAGATGAAGTTGTCGAATGCTCGTGTATATTTATCGGGGGTTAATCTTTACACCTTCAGTCCGTTCAAATTGTGGGATCCGGAAATGGGTACTGGTCATGGATCGGGTTATCCTCCGAACCGGGTTTATAGCCTGGGTGCTACGTTGTCTTTTTAATACATCCGTTTCCGGATAAAACGAATAAGAGTCTGAATATTAAAATCGAATTAGACAAAATGAGAAACATAATAAAATATGCAGGATTCCTGCTTTTACTCTTTACCCTGGCCGGGTGCGATTCTTATCTTGACCGGCAGCCCGACGAATCATTGACCATCGATAAGATTTTCAATAAACGGGAAACGTCTTTCAAGTATCTGATGAGTATTTACAGTTTCATGATCGATGAGGCTGAGGTGTCATTTAAAGTACCCTGGACAGGAGCTTCCGACGAATCTCACATAGTTTTTACTTCACGTGGTTTTTCATCAATGAATGACGGAACCTGGAATCCCGATAAGATACCTTACCGGGAGTTTTGGAATAATTATTACAAAGGGATCCGCGAAGCGACTTTTTTTATCAGGAATATTGACCGCTGTCCCGAAATTTCGGAGGACGAGCTTAACCTGTGGAAAGCCGAAGCCCGTTTTTTACGCGCGTATTACTACTTCTGGATTATGAGAATCTATGGACCGGTCATTTTGATTGGAGAAGATCCGGTTGATTTTACGCAGGAAAATGAGGCTTTGTATAAAGAGCGCTCTACGTGGGATGAATGTGTGCAGTATGTGGTTAGCGAGCTGGATGCGGTTGCTCAGGTTTTACCGGCTGTTTCCGATCTTGAACCTTATTGGTATGGTCGCCCGACTGATGCTGCAGCGAAGGCCGTAAAAGCAAGGTTGCTGTTGTATTCGGCACGTCCGTTATTTAATGGAAACCCCATGTATAAAGAGATTGTCGGAACTGAAGGGAAGAATCTTTTTCCAACAGCATATAGCCGGGATAAATGGGTAGAGGCGGCAAACGCGAACAAAGCGATTATCGGGATGACCGAATATCAGTTGTGCCAGGAAAATGACGATCCGTACAAAGATTATTCGGATGTTTTCCTGAAAAGGTGGAACAAGGAACTTCTATTTTCGCGCACAATCAGCGGGTATGGATGGCGTGTGATCACCACACCGCGAGCGGTAGGCGGCAATGCCTATGGAGGCGTGGGTCCTACGCAGAAGATGGTCGATTCGTATGCGATGGCAAACGGCTATTATCCGGTAACAGGATATAATGCGGACGGATCTCCGGTTATCGATTCCCGGTCGGAATATGTGGAAACCGGTTTTTCTAATTTTACACATCCCATGGATAACTACTCGCGCTCCACAATCAAGATGTATCAGAACCGCGAACCCCGGTTCTACGTATCTGTTTTCTGGAGTGGTGCTTCCTGGAAGTATGGAATCTATAAGGTAGATGATACACAGTTTCATTTCGATGGCAACAGTGGTCCTGGATCAAGCCATAATTATCCGGCTACAGGGTATATCATCCGAAAATTTACGGACCATTCCCTGAATACGAAAAACGGAGAATGGGGATCGATGACCTGGCCGTTGTTCAGACTCGCAGAGACTTATCTGAATTATGCGGAAGCTCTCAACGAATATGATCCGGGTAACCCCGACATCCTGGTTTATCTCAATAAGATCAGAAAGAGAGCCGGCATGAAAAACCTTGAAGAGGTATATCCGGAGGCGATAAGTGACCAAAGTAAAATGCGTGAACTAATTTTACGAGAACGTCAGGTCGAACTGGCTTTCGAGGGACATCGGTATTTCGATACGCGTACATGGCTTTTGGCCGAAGAAACCGAAAACGGGCCGGTATATGGAATGAATGTATTTGCAAAAGATGATTCGCCCAACGGTGAGTTCTGGAAACGTACAGTCGTAGAAAAACGCGTTTTTAGAAAAAACCATTATCTGTTCCCTATCTCTCAGGAAGAGATGGATCGGAATAAAAAAATATCACAGAATTATTTATGGTAGACTATAAATCAACGGACATGAAGAAAGTTATAGGATTCTTTTTTTCTCTTTACCTGATCGGTAGTTTCTGTGGGTGTGATGACCGACGAAATGATAATCTGCCCGAATCGGTAATCTATTTAACTAAATCCGGTTTTTATCAGGAGGAAGTATATAAAACAGGGATTGATCATATTTGTCAGATCGGCGTCGTTCAAAGCGGTCTTTTCGGAGAAGCCACTCCGACCCGGATTGAAGTGTCGGAAAAGTTACTTGAGGAGTATAATGCGGCTAACGGAACCACATTATCGCTGCTTCCGGCAGATTATTATACGTTTGTTTCTCAAAGTTCCGTTTTGTCTGAAAAACAAAAAAGAGGTTTCTTTCAAATT
>JBOFCW010000216.1:0-7953 GCA_051646395.1 Bacteroidales bacterium | reverse complement strand
GAGTGTCATTACCGGACTAATCAAATTAAAAAAACTAAATGGTAAATAAGTAAGCGTCGCCACACCCAATACGGTTGATTGAGCCATTCCACAGGTATTCCAGGGAACCAGAACAGAGGTGACCGTAGCTGTATCTTCCAAAGTGCGACTAAGTAACTCGGGTCTGTATCCTTTTTTTCGATATACATCCGAGAACATTTTTCCTGGTAGGATAATGGCAATATACTGATCGGCTGCGGCTCCGTTCAAGAATAAACAAGAGCTTGCTGTAGCCGCGACTGTAGAGAATGTATTCCGCATCAATTTTACCATTTTTTCTGTGATAGTTTGTAACATCCCGCTTGCCTCCATCACTCCTCCGAAAGTCATAGCACATATAATCAGCCAGATCGTATTGAGCATACCACTCATGCCTTTTGTTGCCACCAGAGTGTTCAGTACTTCATTTCCGGTATCGATCGAAGTGGCCCCATACATGGATCGTATAACGCCCGAGAAGCGGGATTGAAAGTTATTCATCCCATTGTCGGTGATTTGAGCACATAATTCCGGTTGAAAAATAAAAGCAGCTATTGCGCCACATATTACAGAGATGAAGACGACAGCAATTGCCGGTACACGTTTGGCGATTAATAGGAATGTAATCAATGGGACGATAAAAAGCATCGGAGAGACATAATATGCATTTTGCAAGGCATCGCTCAATTCATTCGTTTGAATATTATTATCATGGTTACTTATGAAACCATAGATGATATAAATGGTCAGTGTGATCAAAAACGAGGGGATCGTTGTAATCATCAGATAGCGTATATGGGAAAATAACGGAGATCCTGCTGATGAAGATGCCATGTTAGTCGTTTCTGATAGAGGTGACACCTTATCTCCGAAATATGCACCCGAAATGATTGCACCTGCAACCCAGCCGGTTTCAAAACCCATGGCTTTTCCTACCCCTAAAAGCCCTACGCCGATGGTGGCAATCGTTGTCCAGGAGCTTCCGGAACTCACCGATACTATTGCCGCGGCAACACAGGTTGTTGCCAGAAATATTTCCGGATTAATAAATTTAAGTCCATAGAAAATCATTGCCGGAATTACTCCGCTAAGCATCCAGGTGCCAGCAAGTGCGCCAATCAACAAGAGTAAGACGATGGCAGACGTTGAGCCGGCAACGCTGTTGATGATTCCGGTTTCTAATTCTTGCCAGCTTTTTCTTTTAGAGATCAGCGTGATTCCACAAACAAGTGCGGTCGCTAATAATAAAACAAGTTGTACGGATCCCTCAAGTGCTGAATCTCCGAAAAGCCGGACATTTAAAACAAGCATAGCGATGAGTGCGATAACAGGTACAAGTGATAATAATAAAGAAGGTGTATCTGTTTTGTGATTCATATGAAGCATATTGTATTTGAGGTGCAAAAGTAAGGCAAAACAGAAATAAATAAAAAAACGATTTGATCGATTAGGAATAATAATTCGCAAAAAAACAGTATTTATTTAAAAGTCGGTATCCATGGAGTTTATTTGCTTTTAAATTGTTATAAAAAGGATACAATGAATGCATGAAATTAATTCTATTTAAAAAAGATAAGTTTGAAAGGTGTGATTAAACCCTGGTTTGGGGTGATTGTTATAATTAATATATAAATGGCGTATTTATACATTAATGTCAAAATTCAAATCATATAGAAATGAAACTTTTTATCGATACTGCAAATTTAGATCAGATTCGTCAGGCGAATGATTTGGGTATTCTTAATGGAGTTACCACAAATCCCAGCTTGATGGCAAAAGAAGGGATCAAAGGAGAAGTGGCGATTCGTGATCATTATCTGCAAATCGCCAAAATGGTGAATGGAGATGTTAGTGCCGAAGTTCTATCCATGTCTTGTGACGAAATGGTTCGGGAAGGAAAAGAGCTGGCGAATATACATCCGAATATCGTAGTAAAAATACCTTGTACAACTGAAGGATTGAAAGCGATTCGTTTATTACACGAAAAGCGGTACAGAACAAACTGTACGCTGGTTTTCAATGCCGGTCAGGCTTTGTTGGCGGCAAAGGCAGGAGCCTCCTATGTGTCACCGTTTATCGGACGGATTGATGATATCGGAGGCTACGGTATCGTGCTTGTCAAGCAGATCGTTGATATTTTTACTCATTATCATATACAAGCAGAAGTTTTGGCGGCCTCTATCCGGAATGTTTTACATATCATTCAATGTATGGAAGTCGGTGCAAATGTTGCGACTTGTCCCTTTACAGTCCTGATGGATCTTATGAAGCATCCACTCACCGATAGTGGTCTGAAATCTTTTATGGAGGATGCCCTTAAAATGAAGGTCTAAGAAGTTTAGATAAGAGATTAATCCTTATCTTTGAGCCGCGTTTAAGAATTGCTTTGGGAAAAGCTCTCATCTTGTTGTGTTATAACCTAAACAGAGAGTTTTGCTTATCTAAGTGCTAAGAATAATAAGAAACTACATGAATAATTACTGTAAAAGCATCTTTGCGATGATGCTTGCCGGCATGTTCCCGCTATCTGTGATGGGGGCCGAGGAAACGAGTGTATTTGTCCCGGTTGAATCGATTACTACACCTGATGTTACTAAAACAAAAGAACCCGATGGAATTTTGAATAAGGCACTAAATAAGCTTGATGCGCGTTTGAGTGAGCATGTTAATATTAGTGGTTTTATCTTAGGTAGAGGGCAGTATAGTACAGATCCATCCAATTTCGGTGGTTTTGATATTCGTATGTTGCGCTTTATTTTGGGCGGAGATATAACCAAAGATTTTACCTATCGGGTACAGATGGAGTTTGCCGGAAGTCCTCGCATTTTAGATGCGTGGCTGGAATGGAAAAAATATGATTTTTTTCGCATACGAGCCGGACAACAAAAAAGAAATTTTACATTCGAAAATCCCTGGTCACCTGTAACGTTAGGGGTTCCGGATTATTCACAGGTGATTATGCAACTTTCTGGTTTTACAGATCGTGTTGGTGAACACACCTGTGGTGGTAGAGATGTGGGTATCGTTTTTACGGGTGATTTCGTAAAATTACCATCCCATCATTTGTTTCGTTATGATTTAGGTGTTTTCAATGGAAATGGAATAAACAAAGCGGATAATAATAAATTCAAAGATGTGATTGGTTCCATGTTTATCAGACCTGTAAAAGATCTTCATATCGGAGGCGGTTACTGGTTGGGGAAATATGGTCCTCAGAAAGAGATGGTTGATCGTAAACGCTGGACAGTAGGGTTTAAATATGATGATAATCGCTACTTGCTCAGGGGTGAGTATATCTCTTCCAAAGGAGGAAAGCTGAAGGAACCGGATGCTAACCTCAATTCAGACGGATGGTATCTGACAGCAGGTATGTCCGTGTCTAAAGCTTTACGTGCTTTTGTAAAATATGATGTTTATCGGGATGATAAAACATACGATTCTCAGTCAACCAAATATGTTGGGGCTATAAACTGGACCATTCATAAATACATCATACTTCAGGCATCTTATTTTTATCAGGATAATAAGATGCCCGGAAGTAAGAATTCAAATAATATAGTTGCGCAGATGTTTGTGCGTTATTGACAATCGGATTATTGAAGTTTGTCAAAAGGAATCCTGAAGGTGCATCCATTTTTCCATTCGCTGCAACCATAGGCGGTTTTTCCTTTTAAAACAGAGCCTTTTCCGCAAAGAGGACAAACAGACGGTATATTTCCTCTGTCTTTTTTCTCCGTTATCTTTTCTTCATCGTTTTTTGTCAAAAGCTTTGAAGAGGAGGTAGCGGATTTTTCTTTACTATCGCTTTTGAGTTGTCGCGAAGTCCTCTTTTTTTGAGCAGCTTTGGCTTCTATTAATTTTTTCACAGGTATTTCTTCCTGAACCGAAATACTCCGGTTTGAGCGGTCATTGCGCACATTCCAAACGATTTGAGCCAACATCGTTTTGAGTTCTTGTAGAAAATCCCCGGCAAGATATTGTCCTTTTTCGATTTTTCGCAATTTGTTTTCCCAGATTCCGGTAAGTTCTGCAGATTTCAGAAGCTCTTCCTGAATTACCTGAATCAAATCGACTCCGGTTTGAGTTGCGATCAGGTTTTTTTTCTCCTTGCGGATATATTTACGTTTAAAGAGTGTTTCGATAATCGCAGCCCTGGTCGATGGTCGCCCGATCCCGTTCTCTTTAAGCGCATCGCGCAGAGTTTCATCTTCTACTAATTTTCCTGCCGTCTCCATCGCCCGAAGCAAGGTTGCTTCAGTATAGAGTTTGGGCGGTTGAGTCCATTTTTCGAGCAAAGAAGGCTGATGAGGTCCGGATTCACCCTTGCGAAACTCCGGTAGGATACCCTCTTCATCCGGATTTTCTTTTTCTTCCTGTTTGTCTTTCGAAAAGATGACACGCCATCCCGGATCAAGAATTTGTTTGCCAGTGGCTTTAAACTCTACTTTATTGACATCACCCATAACCGTAGTGGTAGCTACCAGACAGTCGGGGTAAAAAGCCGCAATAAAACGACGAGCCACTAAATCATAAACCTTCCTTTCCATATCCGTCAGATTGTTTGCTCTGACATTTGTCGGAATTATCGCATGATGATCTGTTACTTTCGAATTGTCAAAAACTTTTTTCGATTTTGGCAATTTTGCAGGCAATGCTGATGTATATTGTCCGTAATCGGTCAAAGCCTGTAAAATGGCCTGACATTTCGGATAAATGTCTTCACTCAGGAAAGTCGTATCTACACGCGGGTAGGTAGTAACTTTCTTTTCGTATAAAGATTGGATAATACGCAATGTCTCATCGGCCGAAAAACCGAATTTTTTATTGCATTCAACCTGTAGAGATGTCAAGTCAAACAAGCGGGGAGCAAACTCCCTACCGTTTTTCTTATTGATATCTGTTATCGTAAAGGGGGAGTTTTCTACGTTCGCAAGAAATGCGTTTCCCTCTTCGATTGATTGGAATTTCCCTTTTGTTACATTGAATGAAACGTTTCGATAAAGTGTTTTCAACTCCCAATATTGTTGCGGCTCAAAATTCTGGATTTCGAGCTGACGCTTCACGATCAGTGCCAGAGTTGGGGTTTGTACCCTTCCGATGGAAAGAACCTGTCGATTTTTCCCGTACTTCATCGTATAAAGCCGGGTAGCATTCATCCCCAGCAGCCAGTCGCCGATAGATCGTGATAATCCTGCCTCGTAAAGTTTATTGAATTTATCCTGAGGTATGAGCTTGGAGAAGCCCTCGCGGATAGCCTCGTCGGTCAGAGAAGATATCCATAGTCGATAGACCGGGCATTTTACCTGAGCTTTTTGCATGACCCATCTTTGTATCAATTCTCCCTCCTGGCCGGCATCACCGCAATTGATAACAGCCTCTGCTTGCTGCATGAGTTTTTCGATAACATGGAATTGTTTTTCGATTCCCTTGTCATCAATCAGTTTGATGCCGAAGCGTGCAGGAATCATCGGAAGTACCTCAAGGCGCCAGCTTTTCCAGTCGGGTGTATATTCATGAGGTTCTTTCAGGGTGCAAAGATGCCCGAAGGTCCAGGTTACCTGATAACCATTTCCCTCGTAATAACCGTCGCGCCGGTTTTTTGCTCCGATGATTTCGGCTATTTCTTTAGCCACACTGGGCTTTTCGGCAATGCAAACTTTCATGAATGTTTATTCGGCCTTTTGAAAATGTACGATAAATGTGGTCGCTCCGATTGTGATGATCGGCTCTTCGCTCAAATTGATACGCTCACCCTTTCCTACAAGATTATTGTAAAGGAATGTTCCTGTCAGACTCGGAAAATCTCTTAGAGTGTATATAAGCTCACCCTGCTTATTGCGTTTGATATTGATGACGCAATGTTGGCGATCCATACTCATATCTCCACTGATAATAGGTACTTGAACTACCGTTCCCTTACTGCGGCGACCAATAATATTATCTCCTAAAAACAGGGGTAACTCCTGCTTGTAGCAAAATTGGTTTTCTATGATGGAGATACTTCCGCAAACTTCGCCTTCACAGGCATGCATTTTTACCGCATCTGCTTCTTTCGAACCTAACCGGACTCCGAATCTTCTACCACAGTACTGACAAATAAAATGAATGATACCATTCCCATCGTATTTGGTTTCGTCAAAAGTCAGATAGTTGTCACATCTTGGACAAAGAACTTTCTTCATTGAGTGAATTTAATTAATTAATCAATGACAAAGATAACTTAATCTCTTGTACTTGAAAAATGGTCGTACTGAAAAGCCAAAATAGAAGTGTTTAATTATATTTGCAAATGGTTATTAATTATAATAAATTTTCCGTTTTATGTTTACGAAAGATCAGCGGAATGCCTATATCGCTTTGTTGAAACAGGAAGTGAAACCGGCATTGGGGTGTACCGAACCTATAGCAGTTGCTTTAGCTGTGGCAAAGGCTGCGGAGCTATTAAGTGAGCAAGGGGAGAAGCCTGCTAAAATTACAGTTGAAGTAAGCGCCAACATTCTGAAAAATGCGATGGGGGTAGGGATTCCGGGTACCGGCATGAACGGTCTTTATATTGCTTCTGCACTTGGCGCTTGTTGTGGTCGGTCTTGTTATGGTTTGGAAGTTTTGCGCGAAGTCTCGCCCATTTATGTTCAAACGGCAAAAGAAATGGTGGCTTCCAACCGAATTGAGATTAAATTGTCTTCTGAAGATGTAAAGTTGTTTATCAAAGCCAGTTGCTGGAGTACACACCATACGACTAGTGCTACGATTCGCGATAAACATGATCAAATCACCGAGACTTCTCTTGATGGTAAGTGTTTGGAGATGAATTTCGAGGAAGGCTTTTTAACTGCGGATGCCATCGAGCATATTGATCCTCATTCGTTGGGTATGACAGTCGAGTCGATTTTTAATTTTTCCATGCATGTGCCGATCGGTGAGATTCTATTTATAGAGGATGCTGCATCGTTAAACATGGCCATTGCACAAGAGGGATTGCGTAATAATTACGGTCTTCAAATTGGCAAAACCATTCGAAATAAGACCCATTCGACCGTATTTGGTAACGGGATTTTGTCATATGCCATGTCTTTGACAGCTGCCGCCGCTGATGCACGTATGGCTGGATGTATGTTGCCAGCTATGAGTAATTCAGGAATTGGTAATCAGGGTATTACCGTGACGCTTCCGGTGGTTGGAGCTGCAGAGAAACTTGAAAGCGACCGGGAATCGTTGCTCCGGGCACTGGTTATGAGCCATTTGATTGCCATACATATTAAAACATATCTAGGACGATTATCAGCCCTTTGTGGTTGTGTCGTGGCTGCATCCGGGGCTGCGTGCGGGATCACTTATCTTATGGGTGGAAACTATATTCAGATAACCTATGCGATAAAAAATATGATTGGGAATATAACAGGAATGGTATGCGATGGAGCAAAGGCTGGCTGCGCGTTAAAAGTTTCTTCCGGAACATCTTCTGCAGTTCAGTCGGCTATCCTGGCTGTCGATGATATTTGTATATCTGAAAATGACGGTATTATCGAATCCGATATTGAGAAAACAATTTATAATCTGGGGAAAATAGGATCTGCAGGTATGCAGAATACGGATCATATTATGTTGAATATCATGGTAAATAAGCGATCCGGGTCACCGGTGTGCCATTGATTCGTTTAAATCATATGCTTTTGTAACAACATATTTGGTCCTTGTATAAAATAAGAATGACAAAAAACCAAGAATAAAAACGTTAATATCTGTTTTTGTTCTTGGTTTTTTTGATTTATCCGGTCGTTTTCGGATAGCGTAATTTTGTTAGTGAACGATAATCTTCTGGTTTATTTGGTTTGTTTTTACGAAATAAACTCCCGGGTGGCATTTTATTTCGAAAGGTCCAGAAATTCGATTTTTAGAAAAGATACATTTCCCCTGAATGTTATAAATCGAAAC
>JBOFCW010000164.1:0-7478 GCA_051646395.1 Bacteroidales bacterium | reverse complement strand
ATAGAAACTAATTATATCGCGCGTATTTATGCATCAGGAGGATTGAAGGATGTAAGAGTTTATAAAAAGAACTTCCTTAATCGTTTGGGTTCTGTGCGTCGTTCTCTTGAGAAGGAGTTATTAGCTGATATTGAAGGCTGAATTTTTTTATCAACTACAGGCGCTTTCTCAATTCCAAATTTGGTGTGATTTTATAATGAGTAGATTTCTGATGATTTCCTTATTTTTGTAAAGGATAATAGAATTTGTCGATAAGATAAATCCTATTATCCTTTTTTATTAATATTTTTCTGGTATGACATTAAGAGTGTATTACTCCGATCAAGTGAATATATTTTGATATATGAATGTTTATCTGTTTAATCCCGAAAACGACACAGCTTTAGCTAATGGCGATCCCAATTTTGTGGCTTCTGTTTCAGCTCGTAAGATGGCTGCCGATTTAGCAATTCTTCCTAAATACTGGATGTCTTCAGACGACGTGTTATTTGATCAGTATGAGAGTTCCGGGTTGGATGAGGTTATACATTGTTGTCCATGGGGCTGGAGTAAAGAAGTAAAGCAGCGATTTTTGAAAAAAGGGATACGCGAGAGTTTTCTTCCGACGGATAATCAGTTGGATGAACTAAGGATGCTTTCGCATCGAAGGAGTAGTATTCAGATTTTACGAAACCTGTCTGGTATTAATTTCACTACGTCTGTTTTTCCTGAATTGCCTGTCGAAATATTTTCTTTAAATGAGTTTCGGACCAGTCTGTCCGGCTGCGATATGGGTGAATTTGTCCTCAAATCTCCCTGGAGCAGTAGTGGGAAAGGTCTTTGTTGGAGTGGGCAGATGAAAGAGGTGGAGCGAGAACGGTGGGTCGCTGCGGTATTAAAAAAAATGGGTAGCGTTATTTTGGAGACGGCCTATGATCGCATTCTTGATTTTGCCATGTTGTTTCATGTAACACCTGAAAAAGGGGTTGTTTTTCAAGGATATTCATTATTTAAGACTGATCTTAGAGGAGCTTACGAAGGGAATTATCTTTGGCCGGATTCTGTGATTCTGGAGGAGTTGGGGAGATATATTTCAATGCAGGATCTGAATGTTTTGCAGTGTAATTTGATTGCTGTATTAAACGAAATGATCCCAGATTATTATACTGGTTTTTTAGGAGTAGACATGATGGTTTGTTCGGTAACCGGTAGTGATAAAATACTCTTGCATCCTTGTGTTGAAATGAATCTGAGAATGACAATGGGTGCGGTTTCCCGCCTTCTCTATGATAAGTATTTAATAAGCGGGAAAGGATTATTTCGTATTGTGAACAAGAAAAAGCACTCTTTGCTTTTTGAGGAACTGTCTGCCATGCCTTTTGGTGCTGAAGCTGTTTCACAAGGAGCTGGTCTTACTTTGCTTACGCCTATTACGAATACGTCCGAGTTTGCCGCAGTAATGGAGAAATATTAAGATTCATATTTTCTTTAACGGGTGAGTGAAAATAACCCGACAACCTTTTTGGTAGTTTGGGTCGATCCATATTTTTCCACCGAGTTGGTTTAATATTTCTTTGCAGATAAACAGACCCATTCCTAATCCTGAATGATTCGAGTCTAATCTGATCCCTCTTTTAAAAACATCTTTCATGTAAGGAAGAGGAATGCCTTCACCCTCGTCTGTTATGTAAAAACAGATAATCGTTTTTTTTACGAGATAGGATATTTTGACAGGCTTATTTGCTGAATGTCGAATAGCATTTGTAATGAGTTGAATGAATATTTTAGAAAAATATTCATTGTCAGTTTCTATGAAAAGAAACTCTTTTGCAGCTTTAAATTTGATAGGAGGTATAGCTGGGTTGTTTATCTCAAAGCGTGCGATGATTTCTCTGCATAGTTCATTTAGTTCGGCTTTTTTCGGATCGATTCTGATCAGATCCAGATCCAGTAGTAAAATATCATTTATTTGCTCGGTCATATTCAATAATAACCTGCTGTTCGAATGGATGTTTTGCAGAATGAGTTCTTTGTATTCTTTTGAAAATCCACCTTCACATAAAATGCTGGATAGTCCGATTATGGCGTGAAGCGGGGTTCTTAATTCATGGTTCACATTGGTGAGTTGAGGGTATTTGGTCATTTTTTCAGTTGTTAAAGGTTGGTCAGGATGATTTGTCATTATTGTATTACTATTGTTTTTTGTTATAGATTGTCATTTTGCAAAAGAGAAGTATCTGTTTAATTGTGATTGTCTTCTTTTTTGCTTATCAGCCATTTCAGGCTTCTTATTTGTTTTGGGGTTTTATCGAAATTTCTTTTACAGAACGCATGAAAATGTGATGATGTCGAGAATCCGTATTCATCCATTATCTGTTTAAAAGGTACTTTTTTGTCAATCAGACGTTGGTATATCTGCTTTGCGGTTTCTTCCTGCATCCATTTATATGGTGTAGTGCCGAACGATTGTTTAAAAAGCTTCCGAAAAGTTTTTTCACCATATCCGAGCTTTGAAGCCAGTTCATTAGCTGTTTTTGCTTTTCTGAAATTATGTATGACCGAATTGGTGAAATCATGATTTCGGCCCAACGAAGGGTAAAGTAAATTCGCTATTTCTTCTTCCTGATAAAAGTGCTTAAGTAGGATGTAAATTTCTGTTTGTTTGATTATTTGCATATACGGACATTTTATCCCGGCATCCACATAGGATAGTATCTGTTGGATAAATGCCCATATTTCCGGATGAGCATGAAGTCCTTTTACTGAATACCGAATCCTGTTTTTATAATTAAGGTTCAATTTTTCGATATAGAGTTGCATGCAGGGTAAAGCTTGCGGATTAAAAGGTAATAGGAGTATTTTCGAATCACGAAGTGCTTTTATCTCGTAATTTGAAAATTCAGGCAGGAAAATTATTTCCTGCCTATATATAATGCATTCTTCATATTCATCCATGCGGATGAGTAACTTCCCTTTTAAAAGGAATAACAGGAAATTTTCTTTTTTATGTTGCAAAAGAAAAGGGGAGCCCTGATTAATTTCCAGGTAATAAAATTCCGAAGGAGCTTGTTTTTTTGTAAGTAAACATTCCGAATGATCGGTATGAAAATTCATTTGCATAGTCGCTGTTCTTAACAAGGTGCGGTTCTTTTTTTATATATAAACATCTCTGCGATTATTGAAAAGTTTATTTAATACAAAGTTAGAATGCTACTTAATGATACTAATTGCTTATTTCGGTATTTGTTTTATCTATTTCCAGCTTTTGCGATTAAAATTCAAATACTTATTCAATGAAAGCAATATAAGGTTTTCTTTCTTATGAGTGAGCTTGGATCCGTTGGTAATTGGTTCTATGAATCAGGATAATTCATATTGAGGTTAATGTTATTTGTATTGTGTTTGGGTGAAAAATATAGGCGAACCTTTTGCGGGAAGTGTCTCCCTGCAGGTGTTTCTGGTGTTCTCTGCGGAGGACATCAGAGACATCCGCGGAGAACAGCAGAGACACCTGCGGAGGGACAGTCGTTGGGATATGAATAAAATTATAATCAGAACCGGAAGAGTAAGGGGATTTAACGTTCCCGCGACTTCTGAAACTGATCCAAAGTAATGTTGAAATTGTTTTTCAGAGGGGGATAAAATAATAAGACCCCCAAAACCGAAGTCTCAGAGGTCTTATAGAAGCGCGGAAGGTAGGAGATTCGAACTCCTGGTACCCTTACGAGTACGTCAGTTTAGCAAACTGGTGGTTTCAGCCACTCACCCAACCTTCCTGACGGCTTTGTAATCGGCTTTTAATTCCCGATTGCGATGCAAATATAAGTTCGTTTTTTTTATTGTGCAAGACCTCTTCATGCTTTTTCATGCAGAAATATTCGCTAAATTTGCACACTCTTTAAGAATGAAATAGTTAGGTATGAAAGAAAAAATGAAAAAAAAATCAGGTGTACACAGAGGTTGGTTGATTTCCGCAGGGATATTCCTGATTTTAGTAGTGGGGTGCGTATTTTATCTGAAAAAATATGCAGTAGATTCTTTTACCGATCATGCCTTTTATCTATACATTCGTCCTACAACGACGTATGAGGAGTTATTGGATACTCTCAAACAAAAAGTAGATAAAAATACCTACCTGCGGTTTCGCCGCATGAGTCGTTTGGATGATTACGAACGCAAGATGCGTCCGGGTGCTTATCGTTTGGAACCATCGATGAGTGCTGTTGATGTTTATAAAATTTTGTCACGCGGTCTTCAATCACCGGTCCGTTTCTCTTTTAATAATCTCCGCACGCCACAGCAATTTGCCAAACGTGCCTCCGAGCAGTTGATGATGGATTCTGCCCGGGTGATGGAAGTCTTCGCTGATACGGTATTTATCAAAGAGGCCGGTTTTAATCGGGAAAATTTTGAATCGATGCTTTTGCCTGACAGTTATGAATTTTACTGGACCATTTCTCCCGAAGAATTGTTTCGTAGAATGAAAAAAGAATACGATCGTTTTTGGAATGATGAACGGGTTCAAAAGGCAGAAAATATAGGTTTTACTCCACTTGAAATAAGTATAGTGGCTTCGATTGCAGAAGAGGAAACGAATAATAAAGCGGAACGGGGAACTGTAGGTCGTCTTTATCTGAATCGATTGCGAATAAAAATGCCTCTTCAGGCTGATCCTACTATTAAGTTCGCCTTGCAGGATTTTTCATTACGCCGCATTCTGAATCAGCATCTCGAGGTAGAATCTCCTTATAATACCTATAAATATGCAGGTCTCCCTCCGGGACCGATTCGTATTCCCTCAAAACAGACGATTGATGCCATTCTGAATAGTCGTCCGCATGAATATATTTACATGTGTGCGAAAGAAGATTTTTCGGGGTTGCACAATTTTGCTGTTTCCTATTCGCAACATCAGCAAAATGCGGCACGTTATCGTAAAGCACTTAATCAACGGAATATCCGATAAAAAACACAGGAATACTTTTATTTTAGAGATAGTTATTTATTTTTGTCGGTAGATAATTACCTCTAAAACAGTATTCATGGAAAAACATCTTTTATTGGGAGATGAAGCAATTGCCAGGGCCGCTATCGATGCCGGGATCTCTGGCGTTTATGCTTATCCCGGAACCCCTTCTACCGAAATCACAGAATTCATACAGTCTTATTCCAAAAAAAATGATTTGCAGATTGCATCACGTTGGGCAGCCAATGAGAAAACCGCGATGGAAGCTGCTTTGGGAATGTCTTATGCCGGAAAAAGGGCATTGTGTTGCATGAAGCATGTGGGATTGAATGTTGCCGCAGATGCTTTCGTTAATACAGCCATGACCGGAGCTCACGGAGGTCTGGTGATTCTGGCGGCTGATGATCCTTCTATGCATTCGTCTCAGAACGAGCAGGATTCCCGGTTTTATGGTGAGTTTGCCTTGATTCCCATATTTGAACCCTCTTCTCAACAAGAGGCATATGACATGACGCGTGAAGCTTTCGAATTTTCCGAAAAGCATGCCACTCCCGTGTTATTGCGAATAACTACCCGTTTGGCCCATTCAAGAGCAGGCGTAAATCTAAAGTCGCCACAGAAACAAAATCATCTTTCTTTGCCTTCCGATTCTTCACGGTTTATTCTATTGCCGGCTCTTGCCCGGAAACGTTATAAAGAGCTATTACATCTTCAGGGTGAACTGGAGGCCGCCTCAGTATCATCTGGTTTTAATCATTATTTTGAAGGGACGGATCATTCGAAGGGGATAATCGCTTCAGGAATAGCTTATAATTATCTGATGGAGAATTTCCCTGAAGGAATTCCTTATCCGGTTCTTAAAATCACACAATATCCGTTGCCGACCGAATTCTTTGCCCGCATCTCACAAACTTGTGATGAATTATTGGTGTTGGAAGAGGGTGCTCCTTTTATCGAAAAACAATTACGGGGATTACTTGATAATTGTCTGAACATAAGAGGCCGTTTAGACGGGACTCTGCCTCGTGACGGGGAGTTGAATCCGGATATCGTAGCCCGGGCTTTAGGAGTTGTACGGGCAGAGGGAATGGCAGTTCCGGAAATTGTTGTACCGCGGCCGCCTGCTTTATGTCAGGGTTGTGGACATCGGGATATGTATGATGCCTTGACCGAGGTGGTGCGCCGCTATTCCGAACATCGGGTTTTTGGCGATATTGGTTGTTATACGCTTGGTGCGCTTCCTCCTTTTCGGGCAATTCATACTTGCGTGGATATGGGTGCATCCATTACAATGGCCAAAGGAGCGGCTGATGCAGGACTTTGGCCTGCGGTAGCTGTTATCGGAGATTCAACCTTCACTCATTCGGGAATGACCGGTTTGCTGGACTGCGTGAATGCAGGCGCTAATGTAACAATTGTCATATCAGACAACGAAACAACCGGAATGACCGGAGGTCAGGATTCCGCCGGAACGGGTAAGATAGAAGCGATTGTTGCCGGAATCGGTGTAGATCCGGCTCACATCAGGGTTTTCGAACCACTTAAAAAGAATATGGAACAAATGAAACAGATCATTGATGAGGAACTTCATCATTCTGGTGTTTCAGTTCTTATTCCGCGACGAGAGTGTATTCAAACCCTGAAGCGGAAGAAAAAGTAGAATTTCTGTAGGTCTTATTGGGAAAGGAAGGCTTTAATCATAAACGGAATACATACAGATGAAATCGCCATAACTCACCTAAAGTTGAGATACCCAACCGAAGTTATATAATGGCGCATTTATACATTAATGTTAAAAATCAAATTATATATAAATGAAAATAGATATAATATTAGCCGGAGTGGGCGGACAGGGCATTTTATCGATTGCCGCTGTTTTAGGTGAAGCTGCCGTGATAGACAACCTGTATTTAAAACAGGCAGAAGTTCATGGTATGAGTCAGCGTGGGGGAGACGTACAATCTAATTTGCGTCTTTCGTCAACTCCTATCGCCTCAGATCTGATTCCGAAAGGGAGTGCGGATCTGATTATTTCGCTCGAACCAATGGAGGCGCTTCGTTATTTACCCTGGTTATCCAAGGAGGGGATGGTCGTTTCAAATTCGACACCTTTTATCAATGTTTCGCCGTATCCTGCTCAGGAATTGCTCGAAGGTGCTTTTGAGGCATTGCCGAATAAGGTCGTAATTGATGCCGAACAGATTGCAAAAGCAGAAACGGGAACACCGCGGACTGCAAATATGGTGATACTTGGTGCTGCATCACTGTTTATCGATTTGGATTATGGGAAAATCCAGAAGGCGATTAAACGGATTTTTGAACGAAAAGGAGAGGAGGTTGTAGCGCTTAATTTGAAGGCTCTTGAGGCAGGTAGGCAAGCTGTGATACAAAACCGATAATCTTGATTTAAAGAACAATCCCCCTGTATCGACATTCGATTCAGGGGGATTGTTCTTTAAATCAAGATTATCCGGGTTATTGATCCGGGTAGAGTTTTTTTATTTCTTATTTTCGATTTTAAGCGTGCTGATTG
>JBOFCW010000322.1:0-7069 GCA_051646395.1 Bacteroidales bacterium | reverse complement strand
GGGCTCTTGTAATTGCCACATTCATTCGTCTTAGATCATTCAGAAAGCCTATATTTCCCTCTTCATTACCCCTTACCATGCTAATCAATATGACATCCCGTTCTTGGCCCTGAAAACCATCTACGGTATTTACCGTAATTTGTTTGCGTAAACGCTTCAAAACACCGGAATTTCTGATGAGTGAACGCATGTAGTGAACCTGTGATCTATAGGGTGATATAATTCCAAAATCAATATGATCATCAATAATTCGCTCAATCCCGGTTCGTTCAATGTATTGTTGTAAAATATCCACAAGCAACTGAGCCTCTTGTTTATTAATACGACTTTGCGATTCCTGCGAAAATTGCTCTTTATATTCAAGAAGCCCGGTATTATACCAAACCAACGGATGGTCAAAAGACAATATCATACGATTCGCAATTTCGGGGGCGGCCTTCAGTGCCCCTTGATAAAACCAATCGGATGAAAATTGCATAATTTCCTGATGCATACGGTATTGCGTATCAAGAAGTGTAACTGTCTCAGGTTTAGTTTCTGTGATTTGTTGCATCAAAGTGAATGAAAGCCCTTGTTTAGCCGCATCCATACTTTTTACAGTCGGTGGTAATTGACAATGGTCCCCTGCTAAAACCACCCGGTCAGCCTTGCGAATGGCATTCCAACAAGCAGCTTCCAAAGCCTGTGCTGCTTCGTCAATAAATAATGTTGAAAAATGCCGATGACTAAGAACTTTATTTGAAACACCTATTAATGTCGAGGCTACAACCCGCGTCTCTGCAAAGATCGACGTTTCTATACGTATTTCAATCTCTGTTGCGCGACTTCTCAGCTTATTCATCCGGTTTCTTAATGCATCTGTCCGGTCTGAAGCTTTCCTCAGCGAAACCTGTATTTCGCGGATAGCCTTCCGAATACTCCAAAGTTCAGGATATTCAGGATGGGCCTCAAACCTATGTTCATAGGTGCATGCAAGGATACGCTCATTCACTCGCATCGGATTGCCGATACGCAATACTTGAATTCCTCTTTCGATAAGCTTTTCTGAAATCCAGTCAACCGCTGCATTACTCTGGGCACATACCATTACCTGCACTTCCCGATGCAATGTTTCATAAATTGCTTCAACGAGAGTTGTTGTCTTGCCTGTACACGGAGGACCATGAACTACAGCAACTTCCCGGGTAGTCAGAACTTTTTCAACGGCCGCTTCCTGACTTTGATTTAACCAGGGAAGCCGGACCGGAAATTCATTCCGAAATGCCGGCTTGATGTTTCCAATCAAGACCTCCCTTAAATGAGCTAACCTGTCATTTTTAGCAGAAAGAACCTCATTCATTGCCTGAAACATCATCTGATAGGAAGTTTCATCAAAATAAAGTTGAATACCTATATCATTTGAAGAAAGAATCTTTTGCAAAGCTACCGACCCGGGCAAAACTACCTGCATCCGATTGCCATCGACAAAATTCACGTGCCCTACAAAATCAAAAGAATGCAATTGGCCGCCCATATCGCATTTAAAAAAAGACACAGGACGTCCTGTCTCCAATTCATGTTCTGCATTACAGTTTCCTTTTCGTTCTATTTCAACAACAAACTGATTAAGCGAATTGTAAAATGCTTTTCCGATATGAAGCGGATACCAGCATTTACCTGTTTTCAATCTTTTTTCTATTCCATCCAAACGAGTTTGTTGAAAAAAGGATTGTTTCTCGTATTCATACTCCATTCGTAACAACTCCAAATGTCTTTGAAGTTTACTCAACGCATTTATATTTGTCTTTGATGTCATGTCCTTACCTTTGATTATTCAAAGATAAAAGAAAACTATATTATTATCTGGTCTTTCCCTTTACCTCTCATTTTTATCCTGGCCGCCTCAATTAAACTGAGCATGCTATTTGTTTAGGTAATGTAGATTAACCGCTTAAATATCTTATCGTAATCCATCGTAAACCGTCCAATTTTTTCAATATTTATTTATATTTGCCACAAATACATTTTTAGATCTTAACCGAAAATAACAATGACAATTAAAAAAATTGATACTGGAAACGCATCTATCGCAGAAATAGCATCATTGATGGAAAATGATGCTTTTAATTTGGAAACGCTTACTTTAGATCAGACCAACTGGCCGGATGCTTTTCCTTACAAACCGGTGGTAAACGTGAAAATAGCTCATAACGGTTTAGAGATGTTATTGCATTTCTCTGTCAAGGAAAAAAACACGATGGCAAAAGTAAGACAGGACAACGGGCAGGTTTGGACTGATTCTTGCTGTGAATGTTTTCTTTCTTTTGATGATTCCGGTTATTACAACCTGGAGGTGAATTGTATCGGAACAGCTCTTTTTGCCTATCGGGAAACCAAAGAAAATGCGACGCATGCTCCGACCGAAATCATGAATACAATTCGTAGATATGCTTCATTGGGAACAAATCCTTTTGATGAAATCAAGGGCGACAATAATTGGACCTTGACAATTGCCATTCCCGCTAAAACATTTTTTGCTCACAAGATCCAATCCTTCGAAGAAGCTGAGGCCAAAATCAACATTTACAAATGTGGAGACAATTTATCAGAACCTCATTTCGTTTCTTTATTTCCAATAAAAACCGAAAAACCAAATTTTCATGTACCTGCTTTTTTCAAGACGGCACATTTTGAATAATCAACAAAAAAAGGAATGAGTCGTATTCATCCGACTCATTCCTTTTTTTATTCTGTTTAATTTCTATCAAATTACCAGATAACAACCCGTTCTTCTGGCTTCCGATACATCTTATCACCCTCTTTTACATCAAAGGCCTCATAAAAAGTCTCTACATTTGGCAGTGTTCCGTTTACACGCCAGCGTCCTAAAGAATGTGGATCTATTTTCGTAAGTCGCAAAATCTCTTCATCACGAATATTTCCGGCCCAAAGGGTAGCATATGCCAGATAAAAACGTTGGGCATCCGTTAATCCATCAATCTGTTCAGTATTACCCGGAGTTTGAGTTTTTGCATTTTGTAAAGCCTGATAACTAATTACCAGACCACCCTGATCTGCAATATTTTCTCCCAAAGTAAAATTTCCATTCGCTCTGGTATCTCCAAGCACGCGAATACTATCAAACTGATCAACCAGAATCTTAGTTTTACCGGCAAATTTTTCAGCATCCTGAGCTGTCCACCAATCACGAATATTACCTTCTTTATCAAACTGGCGGCCCATATCATCGAATCCATGAGTCATTTCATGTCCTATAACAACCCCTATCGCACCATAATTAACCGCATCATCAGCATTCAGATAGAAAAAAGGAGGTTGCAGGATTCCTGCCGGAAAACAGATTTCATTAGAGGACGGATTATAATAAGCATTTACCGTTTGCGGACTCATATGCCATTTTGATTTATCAACCGGTTTTTCGTTTTGCGAAATCATATAATCCCATTCAAACCTGTTCGACTTAAGAACCGAAGTCCAATAATTATCTTCGGCGTTAATATCAAGCAGCGAATAATCCCTCCATTTATCAGGATAACCGATTTTCACGGTAAATGCATTGAGCTTATCTAAAGCAGCTGCTTTAGTCGAATCACTCATCCAGTCAAGATCATTAATACGCTGGCCAAGTGCTGTTTGTAGATTCGCAACTAATTTAAGCATTCGCTCTTTTGCTTCGGCCGGAAAATATTTTTCCACATACATCTGTCCCACAGCTTCTCCGAGTGCTCCGTCTGTTGTTGACAGCGAGCGCTTCCATCGTGGTTGTTGTTCTTGCTTACCAGACATCGTCTTGCCATAAAAATCAAAATTCGCATCAGCGAAAGCATCGCTCAAGTACGGAGAAGCCGTATTCAAAAGATCAAACGTAAGATATTCTTTAATAATATCCATCGGAGTCGTATCGATCAACTTTACGACTTTAGTCATAAAAGGGACCTGTCCGAGGCTGATCTCTTTCGGATCACCCAGGCCGGCCGCTTTAAAATACTGAGTCCAATCAAAACCCGGTAAGATTTTTTCCAATTCTACAATAGTCATTTTATTGTAATTTCGGTTAGGATCACGTAAATCGACTTGCGAATAAGAGTCTTCGGCCAAAGCCGTTTCAAGAGCTAATATATCCTTTGCAGCTTTTGCTGCCTGCTCTGGTTTATTTCCGGCTAAGATGAAAAGTTTTTCTATATAAGCAACATAAGCCTTGCGAATAGCCTCCATATGCTCATCATGCTCGAGGTAATAATCTCGTTCCGACATACCTAAACCACCCTGATAAGTCTGAAGGAGATTCATCGTACTATTTTTAGGATCGGCATCTACGTATGAAAAGAAAAAAGGAGAAATACCTTCCCGATGCATTTTACCCATGAGAGATGCCAATTGGGCTTTGTTTTGCAAGCGGGCAATATCCTGAAGTTGATTCACCAATGGATTAAAACCATCCCTATTCAGGCGCACACTATCCATACCGGCATTATATAAATCACCTATCTTTTGAGCAACAGATCCTTTAGCATGCTTTTGTGTACCTAATTCCAGAATGAGTGTACGCAATTGCTCCTGATTATTCTCCCGCAACTGATCGAAAGTACCAAAACGGGCGTATTCGGGTTTTAAGGGATTCGCCTTTTGCCATCCTGACGTTGCATAATCATAAAAATCATCGCCGGGACGAATAGTCGTATCGAGATTAGACATATCGATACCCTCGTATTTTTTAACTACAGGATTTCCCGTACAACCCGTTATAGCCATGGCTCCAAGCATAAGCGGTAAATAAATTAAAGTTTTCATGTTTATAATTTTAGAATTAACATCCTAATTGGGTTTGAAGTTCTTCAAGAATAGCATTTTGTTCCATCCAGTCCTCTGTTACCTGATCAAGCTGATGCTTCAAATCTCCATGTTTTTCATAAAGCGACACATCCGAAGCTCCTTCAGGAGAAGCTAGTTTCAATTCCACCATCGAAATCTGTTGTTCAATAGCCGCGATTTTATCTTCGGCGCCCGAAACAAGACGTTCAATTTTCCGGATTTCCTTTTGCACTTCACGACGAGCTTCATAAGTAAGTTTTCCTTCCGATTTTTGATCCTGCACAGAGTTTTTATCTACAGTTTGTTTACGTTCCAATTCCTGAAGCGTTTCCATTTTTTTTCGCTCGAGAAAATCATAGATTCCTCCCAAATGTTCCGTAACCTGCTGATTGCCGAATTCATAAACTTTATCTACAAGACCATCCAGAAATTCGCGATCATGCGATACAACGATTACGGTACCGTCAAATTCCTTAATAGCCTGTTTCAGTACATCTTTTGATTTCATATCCAGGTGATTGGTCGGCTCATCGAGAATCAATAGATTTACAGGTTCCAACAATAACCGGATCATGGCCAAACGCGAACGTTCTCCGCCCGAAAGAACCTTAACCTTCTTATCGGAAGCTTCACCTCCAAACATAAAGGCACCCAATATATCACGGATTTTAGTCCGGATATCCCCAACAGCAACCTGATCGATGGTATCAAATACAGTCACCTCTCCATCAAGCATCTGAGCCTGATTTTGAGCAAAATATCCAATCTTTACATTATGTCCTAATTTCAGTTCTCCCTCAAAAGAGATCTCACTCATAATACTTTTCACAAGTGTAGATTTACCCTCCCCGTTTTTGCCAACGAAAGCGACTTTCTCACCTCTCCGAATCCGGAAATTAGCATCTTTATATACCAGATATTCACCATATCGCTTAGCTACATTTTCCGCTATGACAGGAAAATCGCCAGAACGAGGAGCCGGAGGAAATTTAAGGCTCAAACGAGAATTGTCCACCTCATCGACTTCTACCCGATCCAGTTTTTCCAGTTGCTTGATGCGACTTTGCACCTGTACAGCTTTGGTAGCTTTGTAACGAAATCGCTCAATAAAATCTTCGGTTTCGGCGATCTGTTTTTGTTGGTTTTCAAAAGCACGTTTCTGCTGTTCCAAACGTTCCTCCCGCAAAGAAACATATTTAGAATAGTTTACTTTATAATCATAAATCCGCCCCAATGAAATTTCAATCGTTCGTGTAGTTACATTGTCGATAAATGCCCGGTCATGAGAAACCAATACAACTGCATTTGCACGTGTTGAAAGAAAGTTTTCGAGCCACTGAATCGATTCGATGTCAAGATGATTGGTAGGTTCATCCAAAAGCAATACGTCGGGATGCTGCAGCAAGAGTTTTGCCAATTCAATACGCATACGCCAACCTCCACTGAACTCGGATGTTTGACGCTCGAAGTCTGAACGTTTAAATCCGAGTCCCAGCAAAGTCTTTTCAATTTCGCCCTGAAAATTGTTTCCTCCCATCATCGAAAGTTCTTCATTAGCATGGGTCAAACATTCGATCAGATCGTGGTAAGCCTGAGATTCATAATCAGTACGTTCGGATAGCTCTTGGGTCATTCGGTTAATCCGCTCTTCCAAGCAAAAAATATGAGAGAATGCCGTTTCAGCTTCTTCGCGAACAGTACGAGAATCATCATGCGTCATTTGCTGAGGCAAATAGCCGATCGTTATTTCACGGGGAGCATTAACACGTCCTTGCGTAGGTTCCTGTAAACCTGCTATGATCTTCAGCATCGTGGATTTTCCGGCTCCATTTTTTCCAACCAGAGCAATACGATCTTTTTTATTAATCACATAGGTTATATCATCAAATAAGGGTGTTCCGCCGAATTCAACGGTTAGGCCTTCTATCGAAATCATATCTTATTTAGCTAAATTGTCATACATAAACAAGCATGTTTCCAGCTCAGAGGCTGAGAAACATGCTTGTTTCTATCTACAAAAGTAAAAAACTTTTGTAGAATCTTCTGTTGATTCTTATTTATAGTGGATATTCGTCGAAGGCATATAAAACAGTCGACAGATAACGTTCACCGGTATCAGGCATTAAAGCAACAATGGTTTTCCCTTTATTTTCAGGCAGACGAGCCAATTCTGAAGCAGCAAAAGTTGCTGCCCCCGAAGAGATTCCGACCAACAATCCCTCTGTCTTTGCAAGCTCACGACTCGTCGATATAGCCT
>JBOFCW010000316.1:0-7774 GCA_051646395.1 Bacteroidales bacterium | reverse complement strand
GGATCATTTTGTTCTTGACTCGCTCGATCTTGACGAAGTCGTAAGGGTCTTCTTTTATCAACCTTAATCGTTTAGCCTCCCGGACATAAGGCTTAAGCCGCTTGTGCACATTGTGTATGCTTACCTGACTCATACCCTTCATGTCTGTATCATGTAGCCACTTATCGAACGCGCGTATATTGCTATCGGTTAAAGAGCTAAATGTTTTTATTTTGCCGAATGCGATAAGTTTTTTTACTACAACGAGTTGCTGTTTTTTTGTGGTCGGTTCGATGTCGCTTCTTTCCTTAATGGCCTTTTGAAGGTAGTCAATGAAACTGTCCTTGTTACCTGACCCTTTTATTTCGCTGTCAAATTCCTCGAACGTAAACTCTTTGCCTTCTTGCTGCAGATCGAAGATGTATCGCTGTATCTGGCCGAACACATTGCTGATCATCTGGTTCAGGATCATCAGATCATTGCGGCGTACAACGATACTTTTTTTCTGGTCAAACTCTCCTAACTTGACCTTTACCCCAGTAGGGATATACCGTTTTTTTTGTTTGTAAACCACCTCGACGTATACGGAGGTTGCTCTTTCTTTGTTCGCGGTACCTGATCGGTTATACACGACACGAATACTTGGGTACTTCATTTTTTTGTAGAATATAGGTTTTTCAAATTGTAGAATAATATTCTACACGGTGCCAACAAACATCAATAAATTCAAACTTTTCTCATTCTACAAATGATAATACAGAAGGCTTTATAACGGCGTAACTATCTGATTTTAAAGAATAAAAGCCCCAATTAAGGAGCTTCTAATGGTGACCCCGGAGGGACTCGAACCCTCGACCCAATGATTAAGAGTCATTTGCTCTACCAACTGAGCTACGGAGTCATCTTGTTTCTTTGGTAAGACTCTGCAAAGGTAGCTAAATTTATAAGCCGACCAAATATTACACAAAAAAAGTGTTGAAATATGATATTTTTATAATTCAGTACAAATGCAAAAGCATAAAACGGGAGAGAAGTAGGCGTGTCACTTAATGTTAGATAAAGGAAAGCATAAAACAGATGTAATTTTCAACCGGAAATAAGTATATGATGTTATAGTGGTATATTAATAATCCGGATTATGAAAGATTTTTGGTTATGGGATGCACCTGCCAGATCAGAACAGCGTTCGCTGGCAATTCTTTTTTTACGCGTGTTTATCGGTATCGTTATGCTAACGCATGGTTTTCAGAAGTTGGTGAATTTTAATGAGCTGGTAGCAGTATTTCCTGATCCGATCGGGATCGGGGCACTCCCGTCACTGGCATTGGCTACTTTTGCAGAGGTGATCTGTTCTTTCCTGCTTATACTGGGGTTACTGACGCGTCCTGCCGCTCTGATTCTTGTCATAAATATGCTGGTTGCTACTTTTCTGGCTTATCCGGGAGAAGCTTTCGCTATTCATGAACTTCCTTCTTTGTATCTGGCGATTTATGTGGTTATCACAGTGTTAGGTGGTGGGCGTTATTCTATGGACTGGATACTGTTTGCTCATAAACCGAATACGGCCACAAGGTATTGTATTAATCTTAGTAATTTCGATCGGGTCGTAAGACTTTTTTTATCAATGTTCTGCTGGTATTTTATTTTATCCGGATCAGTTCATGGAGTCATGCTATATGTTTTGCTGATCCTTTCCATTCCGTTACTCCTGACGAGCTTTTGGGGATATTGCGGGTTGTATAAATTGTTAGGGATATCCGGAACTTGCCGGAACCGGTGAGAAAGCATAAAAGCAAAAAGGGGATATTATCCCCTTTTTGCTTTTATTCGAAATGATAAATATCAGATGGGTGGTTTCGTTTGAGCGGAACTAATTCGACATCGCGGCCTATCCGGATATCTTCCTGTAGCAGACGGTATTCTATGGTTTTAAATGCAAGCTCCGGATGGTTATTATCTCTGCTTAAATGGCAAAGGAAAATATAACGCATATCCGAATGATAAATATCTGCAATAAATTCGGCACTTTCTTTGTTGCTCAGGTGTCCGTTCAGACTGAGTATTCGTTGTTTGAGGTGATAAGGGTATGATCCGTGATTGAGCATTTCGATATCATAATTTGCCTCGATGATCAGGTAGTTTGCCTTACTCATATATTCACGCACAGTCGGGGTGATATGACCGAGATCGGTTGCGAAAGCAAATTTAATATCGCCCAGTTCGATGAAATACCCGACATTGTCTGTTCCGTCATGGGGTACTTCAAAAGGCGTAATGCGGAAATCCCGGAGCTGGGTTACCTCATTTTTTTCAACGATCCTTTTGGATTGATAAATTTTTTGGGTCATCCCGTAACTACGATTCATTCCGAAATGGATTTCCTCGGTCGAATAAACCGGAATACCATACTTTTCACCTAAGAATCCGGCCGACTTGATATGATCGGCATGATCATGAGTGATGAATACGCCAAGGATGGTTTCGAAAGGGATATTATAATCTTTAAGTGCCTTTTTGATTGTTCTTACACCGATACCGGCATCAATCAAAATGCCATAGCCGTCGGTGCCCAGATAATAGCAGTTTCCGCTACTTCCACTGGCAAGGCTTAAGAATGTAAGCTTCATTTGTATATCTTTTAATTTTTAACGGGAGAACCGGATTTACCTTGACAGGTCGAATTCATCCTTCATCTCCTTCGGGGGATCGGATTCTCTCACTGTATAAGCAATGATGAATCGATAATGAGTTGTCTCAGGTTACAAATATATACCTTTGCCTGTTATAAAGCAATCGAAAGTTGGATGCTTCCTGTGAATCATTCTAAATAAACGTTCGCAATCACCCATCGGATAAAAATACCCATCTTCATTTTATTCGAATAAAATGAAGATGGGTAACAATCGTATATTATTTATAAATCAGAAAAATACTTGGCACACGCGGTATTTCTTTCTTTTCGCGGGCCCATTCAGCAATGGTTTTCGTGATGATGGATTCATCTTCGCATGTAATGTTGGATGCCACACACAAACGTGTTTGAGGTTTGCAGTTCCTGATCAGGTCTTCCATCATTTTGTTGTTGCGGTAGGGGGTCTCGATGAAAAGTTGTGTCTGATTTTCTGCATAAATGCGCCCTTCTAATTGTTTCAGGCGCTTGCTGCGCTCTGAAGCATCAATAGGCAGGTAGCCGTGAAAAGCAAAACTCTGGCCGTTAAAGCCGCTGCCCATAACAGACATCAGAATCGAAGAGGGCCCGACTAAAGGGATTACTTTCAGCTTTAGGCGCTGGGCAATCGCGACTACGTCTGCTCCCGGATCGGCAATGGCCGGACAACCCGCTTCGGAAATGATACCGACCGACTGACCCTCCTGGAGTGGCTTCAGGTAACCGGATACATCTTCGGGAGAGGTATGTTTATTAAGTTCGTAAAAAGTCAGGGCATCGATATCGATGGCGGCATCTGCCTTTTTTAAAAAGCGACGTGCCGTACGGATATTCTCAACAATGAAATGGCGGATATTCCGGATCACTTCGAGATTATATGCCGGAAGTACACGTTCGTGTGAGGTTTCACCCAGCGTTACGGGAATAAGATATAATGCGGTTTGCATAAAGTTCGGAATTATCTGTTTCAGGCCGTAAATTTACTATAAATTTGTGGTACATAACTGAGCTTTTTTATGCAATTACCCGAATCATTTATTATACGTATGCAAGCATTGCTGGGAGAAGAGTATCCGGCATTTGAGAAATCGTTGCAGAAAGAACAATCGGTGAGCATCCGATATAATCCGTTAAAGATTGAATTTAAGCCCGATGCGGAACGGGTTCCATGGACCTCCCACGGTTATTATCTGAAAGATCGACCGTCTTTTACTTTTGATCCGTTGTTTCATGCCGGTGTTTATTATGTGCAGGAGGCCTCTTCCATGTTTCTCGAAAAAGCGTTGCGTCAATATGTCGATAAACCGGTACGGTATTTGGATTTGTGTGCCGCTCCGGGAGGAAAAACAACATTGGCTATAGCCGCATTACCCGAAGGTAGCCTGGTGATAGGAAATGAGATTGAACGGAAAAGATCAAATATCCTGGCTGAAAATGTAACCAAATGGGGTGCGCCGGCCACGATGGTGATGAATAATCGTTCGGAGGATTATACTGCGTTGACACATTTTTTTGATGTGATTCTGACTGATGTGCCCTGTTCTGGAGAAGGAATGTTTCGAAAGGATCCGCAAGCCATAACGGAATGGTCGGAAGCCAATGTGACCCTTTGTGCGGATCGTCAGAAAACGATATTGAATAATATCTGGGATGCGTTGATTCCGGGGGGATTGCTGATTTACAGTACCTGCACCTATAATACCGAGGAAAATGAAGAGATGCTGACTTATATTTGCCAGGAACTCGGAGCTGAGGTCCTACCGGTATCGGTTGATGATGAGTGGGGTATTCATTCGGGCTTGAAGGGTGACTATCCCGTTTATCGCTTTATGCCTCATACAACCCGGGGAGAAGGACTATTTTTGGCCGTATTGAGGAAGCAGGATGATGAGGCGATTTATGACCGGAGCCGGTTGGTGCGCGATCATCAGAAAAGAAGGCAGAAAAAAGGGGGTAAAGGACCTTCTCGTGAGTTGTCCTTTCCGAATGAAGTGAAGAATTGGTTGAAAAATCCGGAACAATTCGATTTTGAGGTCAGAGGTGAGAAATTGGTGGCATGGCCTAAAAGATATGCGGAAGAGATGCGTATGCTGGCCGGGATGTTACATCCTTTGTGTGGTGGAATTTTGCTGGCAACGCTGAAGGGGAAAGATTATATGCCGGAACATGCGCTGGCCTTGTCGGTATCGCTTAACCGGGATGCTTTTGTCACAGCCGAAGTGGATCGCGATGCGGCATTGAGCTATTTGCGAAGAGAAGCGATTACACTACCTGCTGATTTGCCAAAAGGTTTCGTCCTGGTTACTTATCAGAATCATCCTCTGGGCTGGGTAAAGCATCTGGGTAACCGATCGAATAATCTTTATCCGCAGGAATGGCGTATCCGTAGTAGCTACGCGCCGGAGGAAGAATGGAGCGCGCTTACCTAGGAAAGATTGATGAAAAGAACGACTCTGTGCTGAAAATTTATTTATATTTGTATTTATCGAACGAATAATTATATTCAAGAACAACACTTATGATATTAGACTCATTATGCAACTCAGCTAAATATGAAGGGTTGCATCCTGCTTTCAAACAAGCTTTCGATTTTATTAAATCAACGGATTTCTCCAAACTGGAACCGGGGAAAATAGAACTTGCGGGGAAAGACTTGTTTGTGAATTTCGCAGAACCGACTGGTAAAACAGCGTCGGAAGCTAAAATGGAAACACACAATGCATATATCGATATACAGGTTCCCTATACAGCGGTGGAAAAAATGGGATGGATCCCGACCAGCGAGTTGAAAGAGCCGATAGGAGAATATAATGCAGAAAAAGATATTACCTTTTTCAAAGATCAGGCGACTGCTTTTGTGGACGTGCATCCAGGACAGTTCGCGATTTTTTTTCCGGAAGATGGGCATCAGCCCGGAATCGCTGAGGGAGTGTTCCGTAAAATCATCGTGAAGGTTAAAATCTGATTTTAAATATCCGTTTAAAAAATGTCTCGTGAAGTCTTGCTTTATAGGTTCGCTTCCGGGACATTTTTCTTTTATTTGTATCGAATTGATTCGAAAAGGGAAAAATTTTTCTCTCAGCCCAAGAATGCCGGTATATGCCTTTTGTCGGATTTTCCGATAATGAGGGATTAAGGCGATTTCATTCATATTAACTCTTTAAGATAATGAAGAAAACCCTGAATCTGATTAAACGTGATCCGTGGTTACAGCCCTATGAAAAGGCGATAACGGATCGACATGAATATGCATTGAAAAAAGAAAAAGAACTTACCGGCAAATCAGGCAGCTTATCTGATTTTGCGACCGGTTATATGTATTATGGATTGCACCGAACAGCCGATGGATGGGTATTTCGCGAATGGGCTCCTCATGCGACCTGTATTTATCTGATCGGAAATTTCAATGACTGGCAAGAGCGCGAGGAGTTTCGGCTGCAACCGATCGGAAACGGTAGTTGGGAGCTGGTATTGCCTGCTGAGGCCTTAAGCCACGAGGATTTGTTCAAACTAGCGATGCATTGGGATGGTGGACAGGGCGAACGTATACCTGCCTGGGCACGGCGCGTAGTTCAGGACCCACATACCTATATTTTTTCTGCTCAGGTTTGGTATCCTTCCCATCCTTATGAATTCAGAAACCTCTCCTTTAAACCGCAACAGGATCCGTTGTTAATTTACGAATGTCACATCGGAATGGCACAAGAGGAAGAAAAAGTTGGATCTTTCGAAGAATTCCGGTTGAATATTCTGCCACGTATCATTCGCGACGGATATAATGCGATTCAGATTATGGCTGTGCAGGAGCACCCTTATTATGGTTCTTTCGGTTATCATGTATCTAGTTTCTTTGCGGTTTCTTCCCGTTTTGGGACGCCTGAGGATTTGAAAAGGCTTATAGATGAGGCTCATCAGGCCGGAGTCGCAGTGATAATGGATATTGTTCATTCGCATGCGGTGAAGAACGAGCGCGAGGGTCTTGGTCGTTTTGATGGTTCTTATGATCAGTATTTTTATGCAGATCAGAGAAGGGAGCATCCTGCCTGGGATTCTCTTTGCTTCAATTACGGAAAGAATGAGGTGATTCATTTTTTGTTGTCGAATTGTAAGTTCTGGATGGAAGAGTTTCGTTTTGACGGATTTCGTTTCGACGGAGTGACTTCGATGCTTTATTTCAGTCATGGACTTGATGAGCAATTCAATGGATATGCCGATTATTATAATGGAAATCAGGATGGCGATGCGATTACCTATCTGACTTTGGCCAATAAGATGATTCACGAAATCAATCCGAACGCGTTGACTATTGCTGAGGAGATGAGTGGCATGCCGGGGCTTGCGATTCCGGTAAAAGACGGAGGCCTGGGTTTTGATTTCCGCATGGCGATGGGTATCCCGGATTATTGGATAAAACTGCTTAAAGAGAAAAAGGATGAGGATTGGAATGTAACCGATATTCTTTGGGAACTCACCAATCGGAGAGCTGATGAAAAAACGATCAGTTATGCCGAGAGTCATGATCAGGCCATGGTGGGGGATCAAACGATTATTTTTCGTTTGATTGATGAAAAGATGTATTGGCATATGATGCGCTGGGATAAAGATCTTACTGTCGATCGGGGAATTGCTCTTCATAAGATGATTAGGCTGATAACTGTCGCTACTATAAACGGCGGCTACCTGAATTTCATGGGGAATGAGTTTGGTCATCCAGAATGGATCGACTTTCCCCGTGAGGGCAACGGATGGTCGCATAAATACGCACGCAGGCAATGGAGTCTGGTGGATCGGCCTGATTTGAAATATCAGTTTCTGAACCGATTTGATACTTCGATGATCGATTTGATTAAATCGGTCGATGGGTTTGCGGCATCGCCTATCAAAGGGATATGGGATAGCAGAACGGATCAGGTGCTGGCATTCAGCCGAAAAGATTTTATTTTTATTTTTAATTTCAATCCATCTGATTCATTCTCTGATTATGGTTTTCTTGTTTCACAAGGATCTTATGAGATTGTGCTTGATACAGACAGTCCGGATTTTGGCGGACATGCCCGCATAGATGATGCTATGGAGTATTTTACATCTCCCGATCCGCTCTATAAAGACCAGAAAAAGGGCTGGTTA
>JBOFCW010000155.1:0-4166 GCA_051646395.1 Bacteroidales bacterium | reverse complement strand
AAAAACCCGCCTGACGGAGGTAACCTGTATAATATTATAACAGATGTACGTAATCGTAGAGATTCAGGGACAGCAGTTCAAGGCAGAAGCCGGAAGAAGACTGTATGTTCACCACATTGCAGAAGCTGCTCAGGGTGCTGAAGTAGTATTCGACAAAGTGCTTCTTGCAGACAAAGATGGCGTAGTAACAGTTGGTGCTCCTACAGTAGCAGGTGCTAAAGTTGTTTGCGAAGTAATCGATCCTATTATCAAAGGAGAGAAAGTAATCGTTTTCCACAAAAAACGTAGAAAAGGTTACCGTAAACGCAATGGTCACCGCCAGCAGTTTACTCAGGTGTTAATTAAAGAAGTAGTAGCTTAATCATTAAATTTTAGAAGAAAATGGCTCACAAAAAAGGTGTCGGTAGTTCTAAGAACGGACGCGAATCCGAAAGCAAACGATTAGGCGTAAAAATCTTCGGTGGACAGTTTGCAAAAGCTGGAAACATCATCGTACGCCAGAGAGGTACAACTCATCACCCAGGTGAAAATGTAGGTATCGGTAAAGACCATACTTTGTTCGCGCTTATCGACGGAACAGTTTCTTTCCGTAAAAAAGCAGACAACCGTTCTTACATTTCTGTAGAACCTCTTAACTAATTCTGTCAGCGTTTAATCCGCGATAAGAAAAGAAAACAAACTCCCGATTTTTACTTATGTAGAAATCGGGAGTTTCTATTTTTATGTATCTTTGCCAACAGATATATCCAGAACGAATAATAAAGACAGGGGCACACGCTACTTTGAGGGGGTAGTGCCGGTCTATAGACTTATATAGATTATGCTAACGCTGAACGTAATTAAAGAGAATCCGGAAGAGGTAATCGCCCGGTTGTCTAAAAAACATTTCGATGCCCGTGAAGCTATCGAAAAAATCATTGAGCTCGACAAGACTCGCCGTGGCGCACAGGCCGAAGTTGACAAAAATCTTGCCGAAGTAAACGCTTTATCCAAATCAGTGGGAATGCTGATGAAAGAGGGTAAGAAAGAGGAGGCTGAAGCTGTAAAAACAAGAGTAGCCGAACTCAAAGAAATCAACAAAAAGGATGAGGCCATCATGAAAGATTCTGAATCGGCCATGACTCAGATTCTTTATACAATCCCGAATCTTCCGCATGAAAGCGTTCCACAGGGACGTACAGCCGAAGACAACGTTATCGAGCGTTCGGGCGGACCGATGCCTCACCTGATGGCAGATGCATTGCCTCATTGGGACATCGCTAAGAAATTCGATTTGATCGATTTCGAACTGGGTGTTAAGATCACCGGTGCAGGATTCCCTGTTTATAAAGGAAAAGGTGCTCGTTTGCAACGCGCTTTGATCAATTTCTTCCTGGATAACGCACGTGACGCCGGATACCTTGAAGTTCAACCTCCATATGTAGTTAACGAAGCTTCAGGTTACGGAACAGGACAGCTTCCTGATAAAGAGGGTCAGATGTATCACTGCACGGAAGATAATCTTTATCTGATTCCGACAGCAGAGGTACCGGTAACGAATATCTACCGCGATGTTATCCTGACAGAAAAAGAACTTCCGATCAAAAACACCGCATACTCGGCTTGTTTCCGTCGCGAGGCAGGTTCTTACGGAAAAGACGTTCGCGGATTAAACCGTCTTCATCAGTTCGACAAAGTGGAAATCGTACGCATCGCCAACCCGAAAGACTCTTATCAGGATCTGGACGAGATGGTAAATTACGTACAGTCATTGGTTGAAAAACTTGAATTACCCTGGCGTATTCTTCGCCTTTGCGGCGGAGACATGAGCTTCACTTCCGCTCTTACCTTCGACTTCGAAGTTTATTCTGCAGCTCAGCAACGCTGGCTGGAAGTATCATCGGTTTCGAACTTCGAAAGCTACCAGGCCAATCGTCTGAAATGCCGTTTCCGCGGTGAAGACAAAAAGACACAATTGGCGCACACATTAAACGGATCAGCTCTTGCCTTACCGCGTATCGTAGCGGCATTGCTTGAGAACCACCAGCAAGAAGATGGTCGCGTTAAGATTCCGGCAGCACTGGTACCTTACACCGGTTTTGAATACATCGACTGATTGCTTTAGCCGATAACAATACAAAAACCCCGTTCCTGACAGGAACGGGGTTTTCTTGTTATATCTTCAATGCAATTCCGGAGAATTATAAAATCAGCTCTCCGATTCCCTGACGCACAATTACCGGTTCATCTCCCGTCAGATCGACTACCGTAGTCGGTTCGTTGTTCCCATAACCACCATCGATCACAGCATCAACCCGACTCTGATATTTCTCGAATATCAGTTCGGGATCGGTCGTATATTCGATCACATCATCTTCATCTTTAATGGAAGCCGTCAGAAGCGGATTATCCAACTGACGAACGATCGCTCGCACGATGTTATTGTCAGGCACACGAATCCCGACCGTCTTTCTCATCTTATAAATTTTAGGAAGCCGGTTGCTGGCTTCAAGAATAAAAGTAAACGGACCGGGTAGATTTTTCTTGAGTATCTTAAACTGATTGTTGTTAACACGGGCATACTCGCTGATATTGCTCAAATCATAACAAATGATTGACAACAAAGCTTTCTGCGCATCCACACCACGATATTTATATATCTTCTCCACACCTCTGACATTCAGGGCATCACATCCCATCGCATAAACCGAATCGGTAGGATAAATGATCATACCCCCGTCCCGCAAAAGTTTCACAACTTTATCGACCTCCTTTTCGTTGGGATTTTCCGGATAAATCTTTAAAAACATCATGTTCGCGCAAATTGATGGTAAGTAGATACAGCTTTCCAACAAGAATGCCGCATGCTTTGTTTTACAAACTTACATAAATTTGATTTCAGGAAATCCAATAGCACCGTTAATTTTGGTTCACCCGAATCCCGCCACTCAATAGCAACAGCGATAATTCGGATACCTTTGCCTGATAAATAGCAGATAATTTACGGTTTACCGCATCGATATAACTGCGCTGAAACTCACGAAATTCGATACCCGACAAAGATCCTATTTTGTATTTCTGCAGAGCAGCACCGAGATTATCGTAAGCGACCAGTGCACTCTCATTCTCAAAACCAACGATATGCAGGTTGTTGGCATACGTATTAAAGAGCTGAGCCAGGTCGCCCATCAGCTGCAGACGCGCATCTTCGAAAGAAAGCTCCGTATTTTTACGATCGAGGGTAGCATTCTTGATTTTCCGCGAAGTTTCCAGCCGGTTAAACAGGGGTACCTTCACAGAAAAACCCCAGTACGGACCGTGATACTGATTGAGAGAGGTCGTTGAAGCAGGACTCTCCGTACGCGAATAATTATATCCCGTATTGAGCGACAAAACCGGAAACAATGCGCTGCGCGCCATCTTCAGATCAAGTTCGGATATCCGCATTTCCCGGCTTGCGATTTGCAATGCCGTGTTATAGCGCATCATATTTTCCTCCAACTGCTGAAAATCGAGCGGAGCCTGCAAACGAATCGAGTCAGCTACATAGCCCGTCTGCTGCAGATCTCCGCTCATGGCCAGATTGAGCGCGATATAAGCCCGTTTCAGATATTCTTTCTGACGCATATAGCCCGAACTGTCTGCATTCAGATCGATCTTGGCCTGTTGCATATCCAGACCGGAAAGAACACCGAGGCGATACTTGTCGCGCGCTTCATTGAAGCGATCGTTCGACAATTCCAGCGTATGCAGGTTCGCCTCCAGCTTGCTTTGTTCCACGATCACCTGATAATACAGTTCACTGACCGTTACGATGAGATTTTCAAGCGCCAGCCGCGTATTAAGTTCCCCGATACGCTGCATCTCCCGGTAACGGTTATGATCGGCAAACATGGCCATCCCGTCAAACAAAGTCCAGTTGAGCTCCACTCCCGCCGAATAAATATCGGAGGTCACATCACGTTCTGCATGATTACCCGATACGGCAGTTTCAGTCTGATAAACATTCTGATTCTGGCGTCCGGTAGCATTTACCGAAGGCAGAAACTGCGAATAATTCACATTATTATCCGCTTGCTGCTGCCGGTTGCGGATAATTTTAATGGCATAGTTCTTTTCAAGTGCGCGTTCAAGACACTCCTCCAGCGACAACACCGATTGTCCGAAGGTTGCCGAAGAAAGGATCA